>NZ_JBRAJI010000007.1:0-76266 GCF_052744395.1 Desulfurispora sp.
GTTGCCCGGCCTGTGAGAGCCACCCGGCCGGCTGCCGGGTGGACGGAAGCGGGCCGCCTGGGCGTGGCGTGGATAAAGCCCCGGGCGGCCGGAAGGCAGCCCGGGGCCCGCACGGGAGCGGACCCGCGCTACCAGCGACGGACCGGCCACCGGCGACGGACCGGCCACCGGTGGTGCTGCGCCCCGGGCCTGGGGCATTTCCTCTGCAGTACCCGGGGCCCGCCTATACCGACCGGGGAGTGCCGCCCCTGCGGCCCCTGCGCGCATGGCGCTCCGGGGCCGGCGCTTAAGCGCAAAAACCACCCCCCGCGCTTTTCGCGGCTTGCACAAAAGCACGGGGGGTGGCTGTTAGTTTTGCTTTTCTTTTTCCAGCTGCCCAATCTTCCTAGCCACGCCGGCAAACTTGGCCCGGGCGCTCAATTCGTTTGAATCGTCTTCGTCTACGGGCAGTGGGAATTCAATAACCACATTGCCCCGCAGCATGGCCTGCCTTTTCTCCAGCAGTTCGCCCAGCTTTTCCGTCGGCACCAGGCCGGTGTCTAGGTAGATGTCGCAGTACCTGACCAGCTCAAAGAGCTGCCGGGCCAGGCTGTATTCTTTCTGGCGGCCGGTGATTTCGTAGAATCCCATGGCCACGTTCATGGCATTGACAATGCTGCAGACTTCCTCACTGCTCAGTTTAAGCATACTCCTCCTCCTCACACTCCAAAATAATTTCCGCCCGCTCCTCCACATCCGGCGCAATGACCAGGCTGGCCTGAATGTGCCGCACCTGCCTGTCGTCCACATAGGCGGCCCGGTTCAGCCCGTCGCAGACCGCCTTCACATAGTTGTCCAGGTCTCCGCCGGGGCTGGCCAGGTACACGGTCAGGCTCAGGCTGACCGGCCCACGGCAGGGTCGGCGGCAGTACTTTCTGGCTAGCCAGTGGATGTGCTTTTCATAGTCGTGGCTTCTTTCCGGTGTGTAGACGTACCCGTTGCGGCCCAGGCGCGGGCGTTGTTTGGGCACCGGGCGGCCGGGCACCGTGATAGTAATTCGCTGCATGTGGCCACCTCACCTGCCGTGGCTGATCCGGGGTGCCGCCAGCTCGCTGCGCTCTACTTCCTGGCCGGCCGGACTCCAGCCGGGCCGGGCATCGCCGGCACTGTAGCCTGGCTCCGGCTCAAAGCTCCAGCTATGCAGGGCAGCTTCAGCCGGGATGAAGGGTTCTTCCTGCACGGTGACAAAGGCGCCGCCCTCCTCCTCACCCTGCACCAGCTCCTCGGCTGGCAGCGGGGCTTTCCCCTCCCCACTGCCCCGCCCGTCCCCTGCCGGCGGCGCCTCATACGCCGGGCCGGACGAGACAGTTGCCGGAGACTCGGTGGTTTTTCCAGCCATCTTCCCGCCGGCCAGGTGGTCGAACAGCCCGCGCTGGACGCTGCTCAGCACCACCAGCACTTCTTCATTGGGGCTGAACTGGCGCAGCTCCAACAGGTTTTCGTTGCTCAGTTCTATTTCATCCAGGATCACCCGGATGCTCTGTTTCCAGCTTTCGGCTGTGTACTTGTTGAGGATCTCAATCTTCTTGATCCGGGCGGTGAAATCGGCTTTGCTCATATGGCGTACCTCCCATCGTTCAGCTGCAGCGCAGCTTTTCAATTGCAATACGGCTTTTTAACTGCAGTACAGGCTTTCAGTTGCAGTACAGGCTTTCAATCAGGCGGCGCTTTTTCTCCCTGGCCGCGGCCTGCTCCGGGTCTTCGGCAGGCGCATCACCGGGCGGTGGGGCGGCTCTGGACTGCCACCGGCTGCCCGGACGCTGCCGGGCGGCTGCGTGGCGGGAGGATTCATCCCGGGCCTGGTCCAGGGTGCGCACACCGGCATTGTAGAGATTCCGGCAGATGGCGTCGATGTAGTCCACCCGCCGCACATTGGCCAGGGCGGCCTTTTCAATGGCCCACAGCACCACCTCCAGTTCCAGCCCGGCCGTAAGCCAGGCGGTGAGTTTTTGCACCTGCACCGGGGAGGGGGCCAGGATACCGGCCTGCTGCAGGGCTTCCTGCACTCGTGCGGCGGCTGCGGCCTCCGGTTGGGACGGCGGCACGGGCCGGCCCGGAAGGGGGGCGGGGAGTGGGTCTGTTTGCTGGTGGTGTTCAATGCCTGAATTTATCTGCTGCGGCGGATCTATAACCTATGGCCCGCGCCATCTGCTCCTGGGTAAGGCCCTTTTGTTTTCTTACTGCTCTGATCTTGGCGAAGTCCACGCGCCGCTTCATTTGCTGTGCCACCCCTCCATCCTACCAATATGGTAGCTCCTGCCCTCGATTATATCCTACCATAATGGTAATGTCAATGGTTTTATTACCATGTTGGTAAATACGATTCCTTTTTCCCTGCTGATGTGGTAGAATACAATTACCAGTATGGTAAGGTGGTGATGGTTGAATGAGCCTGGGGGAAAGATTGAAGAAAGCGCGCGAGAGCAGGGGCCTTACCCAGATCCAGCTGGGCAAAATGGTTAATGTGTCCGACGCTACGATCAACAGATACGAGCGCGGGCAACGCAAGCCAACCCCGGAAATGCTGAGCAAACTGGCCGAAATACTGCACGTTTCGGTAGACTACCTTGTCGACGGGCCAGGTGAAACGGCATACGAAAGCGCCACTCTTGCCGCCCACCGCACCGATGATCCCTTGCAAGAGCTTCCCGAGGAGGCCAAGAGAAGCCTGCAGGAATTCCAAGAATACATACTGCGCAAATATGGCGTCAAGAAAGACTAAAAAACCTGCTATCCAGAGGTGGAATAGCAGGTTTTGATTTACAAGGGATCTTCGACATTATTCGTCAATTCCGGGCAGGTGATTTTATACCGACAAATCTGTTCGAGCTTGCCGAAAAAGAGGGGATTGTGATTGAATGGTGGGATTTCCAGCCACCCCTGGAAGCGGTCTACCTGGCCATGGCCGGGATGCCCCCGGTGATTGGCCTGGCCACTTCCCTGCGACAGGCGCCCCGTGCCTACCTGCGCTGTGTGCTGGCAGAAGAAATCGGCCACCACTTCACCACCGCGGGCAACTTTTTGCCGCATACTTTTTTCCACTACCGCCAACGCATTGAAATCAGTCGGGCCGAATATCTGGCACTGCGCTGGGCAGCCCGACATTTAATCCCAATGGACAGGTTAATGCAGGCCTTCCGCCAGGGGATTGTCGAATGTTGGGAGCTGGCAGGGCATTTTGAAGTGACCGAAGACCTGGTCAGATTCCGGCTGAGTTTGCCGGAGGTTCTGTACAAAGACGGGGGATGGAAATGAGCAAACTGCGCCGCGCCTGCACTTATATTCGGGTATCCCGGGAACGGGAGGATGGCATCTCCCCGGAGCAGCAAAAAGAAAAGGCCGAGCTGCAAGCCCGCCTGATGGGGCTGGATTTGTTGCGCATCTACCAGGATATTGATATTTCCGGCCGCTCTGACCGCCGCCCCGGTTTTCAAGAAATGATCAGCGACATCAAAGCAGGGCTGTACGATATCTGTATGGTTTACAAGCTGGACCGCTTCTGCCGCAATGTAAAGGATTTTCACCACTATGTGGAGGTGCTGGAAAGCCACGACTGCAGCCTGGTCTCCATCAGCCAGAACATTGACACCAGCACGCCGGTGGGTCGTCTTTTGCGCAATATTCTGGCCGACTTCGCCCAGTTTGAAAGTGAGATGATTGCCGAAAGGGTGCGGGATAACAAGCTGGCGGCCGCTCGCCGGGGCCGGTGGAATGGTGGGCATATACCGTATGGGTATGAATTGCAGGACAAACAGTTGGTGATCAATCCGCAGGAGGCACCGGCCATTGTTTTAGCTTTTGAAATGCGCGCAGCCGGTAATGGGTATTTAAAAATTGCCAAAGAGCTGACGGCCCGGGGTTTTGCGCCGCGGCACGGTACCCGCCGGGGTCTGCACTGGTCGGAGGACAGCGTAAAGTACATCATCGGTAACCCGGTGTATATGGGCGTGCTGGAGTATGATGGCATTGCGATTCCCGGAGCGGTTCCGGCCATTGTAGAGGCCGAACTGTGGCACCGCGCCCAGGCCCCCCGACAGATTCCCAATCGTGCCCAGCAGTCGCCCCACCTACTCAGCGGCCTGCTCTACTGCACACACTGTGGGCACAGCGGCTGGGCCATTGTGAAAAACGGGCGGGTGTATTACGACAGTAGCGGCAACTGGCACGGCAGGGTGCTGCGCTACATGTGCCGGACCAGGCGGGAGATGAACGCTGCGGCCTGCGCCACCCGGCTGCTGGACAAGTACAGCCTGGAGGATAAAATTATCGAGCTGGTCTTCTGTCTGGCGGATGACGCTACTCTCCTGGCCGAGGCCCGGCGGGCGCTGTCCGAGGCGATAGCCACCCGGGAAGACACCGCAACGGTGGAGCAGATCAAAGCGGAGCTAGACAGGCTGCGGGCAGTGATGCGGGAGCTGTTTGCGGATTACTACGACCACCGGCTGATCACCCGGGAGCAGTTCGCGCAAAAGAATGGGGAGTATCTGGAAAAGGAGAAAATGCTTGTGGATAAGCTGGAGCAGCTGGAGGCGGCTGCAGCGGAACAGACGCTGGCCAACGCAGAGTTGATGGCATCCACGGCCGCCGCACTGCGGCAGGACTGGGAAAACATGACCGACGGGGAGAAAAAGCTGGCGTTGCGGCAGGTGATCAAGCGGATTGACGTCTACCCGGACCGGGTGGTGGTGGATTTCTTTGGGGTGAAAAAAGAAATAACACCGAAGGTTAACTCCGGTGCTACTCTCTTTTTCTGATATTTGCTTTGGTGGGAGCAACAGGGTTCGAACCTGTGACCTCCTGCTTGTAAGGCAGGCGCTCTCCCAGCTGAGCTATGCTCCCAAGTAGGGCTCTGAGCCCGCAGGGAAACGCATTTTGGGTGGCTTGAACCGCCGACCCCATGCTTGTAAGGCATGTGCTCTCCCAGCTGAGCTAATCGCCCATGAATGGTGACCCCTACGGGATTCGAACCCGTGTTACCGCCGTGAAAGGGCGGTGTCTTAGACCACTTGACCAAGGGGCCGGATCACTGCTGGTGGGCCCACCAGGATTCGAACCTGGAACCAGCCGGTTATGAGCCGGATGCTCTACCGTTGAGCTATAGGCCCGGATAAAGTGGCTCCCCGAGCAGGATTCGAACCTGCAACCTACCGGTTAACAGCCGGTTGCTCTACCGTTGAGCTATCGGGGAACGGTGCAATAGTTATTATACATATTGCCCCGGACTGCGTCAATAGGGTGCGGGGCATTTTTTTTCGGAAATTAGAATTTGCCCCGCCCGAAAGCCGTCCGGGACGGATGCCGGCCCGCTGGCCGGTTCAGAAAGCAAATCGGGGCGCGGCAGCGAAAAGGCACCGCACCCCGGGGGGATTAATCCAGATAATCCTTCAGCTTCTTGCTCCGGCTGGGGTGACGCAGTTTGCGCAGCGTTTTGGCTTCAATCTGGCGAATGCGCTCCCTGGTCACGCCAAACTTCTGACCAACTTCCTCCAGAGTGCGGGCCCGGCCGTCGTCCAGCCCGAAACGCAGGCGCAGCACCTTTTGTTCCCGATCGGTCAGGGTTTTCAGCACTTCATCCAGCTGCTCCCGCAGTAGGGTGTAGGAAGCCTCCTCGGCCGGCGCCCGGGCATCGGCATCTTCGATGAAGTCGCCCAGGTGCGAGTCCTCTTCCTCGCCTATGGGGGTTTCCAGCGATACCGGCTCCTGGGCAATCTTCATGATCTCGCGCACTTTTTCTTCGGAGATGCCCATTTCCCGGGCTATTTCTTCCGGCAGGGGCTCCCGCCCCAGCTCCTGCAAGAGCTGCCGGGAGACCCGGATCAGCTTGTTGATGGTCTCCACCATGTGCACCGGAATGCGAATGGTGCGGGCCTGGTCGGCAATGGCCCGGGTGATGGCCTGCCTGATCCACCAGGTGGCATAGGTGCTGAACTTGTATCCTTTGCGGTAGTCGAACTTTTCCACCGCCTTGATCAGGCCCAGGTTGCCTTCCTGGATCAGGTCCAGAAAGAGCATCCCCCGCCCCACATAACGCTTGGCAATGCTCACCACCAGGCGCAGGTTGGCTTCGGCCAGCCGGCGCTTGGCCTCTTCATCGCCCTGCTCCATGCGCCTGGCCAGCTCCACTTCTTCTTCCGGCGTCAGCAGGGGAACGCGGCCGATCTCTTTCAGGTACATGCGTACCGGGTCATCAATGCCAATACCCTCGGGTATACTGAGATCCAGATCCACTTCTTCCGGCTGTGTATCTAAACCTGGCCCGTCCAGGGATTCCAGTTCAGGCAATTCGGGCAGTTCGGAAACCACCTCTATACCCAGGCCGGCGAGCTTTTCATAAATCTCATCCATCTGGTCCGGCGTCATGTCCTGCCCCTGCAGGCTGTCCATAATTTCGCTGTAAGCCAACATGCCCCGTTTTTTCCCTTTTTCGATCAGCTCCTTGACGCCGCTGACCTTTTGCTCTTCGCTCACTTTTCCACTCCCCCTTTCCCGGGCCATGCCATGGTCACTGCAAACTCTGTAGCTGTTTGATATATTGATGCACGGTCACCCAGTCACCGTTTTTCTCGGCAGCCTGGATGGCGCTGATGAGCATATTTTTTTTCTGGCGGTCTAGGTTTTTCTGGATCACCGCCAGGCAATCATCCAGCAGACGCTGCCCATCCGGCACCGGCACATCTTCCAGCAGCAGCCGCGCCGCAATCCTGGCCGCCTCCGGCGCCAGGCTGTCCAGCCGGGCCGGCAGATCCACCCGGCCTCCCTGCTGCCAGGCGGCACAGCATACCTGGTAAATCTCCCGGTGCAGCGGCTCCTGCCAGAAAGCATCGCCCAGGCGGGACTGCACAACCGGCAGATACTGCGGATGCTCTATCAAAAGGCGCAGCAAATATTGTTCGGCCCGCTGCCAGGCCGGGACAATTTTACTATCTTTTATTATATTATGTTTGTTTTTAACAATTTTATCCGTTTCTGGCTCTTTTTTTTCCGGTAAAGCCGCATAGCGCTTTAATTCTTCCCTTACTGTTTCCCAGCTCAGCCCCAGCGCTGCCGCCACCAAGCGCACGCCTTCCTCCTGCCGGGCCGGGCTGGTGATGGCGGCCAGACCGGGCAATATTTCCTGCAGCGCCCGGGCTGCACTGTTATTCTTATTAAGAATATTTATTTTATATTCCAGCAGGGAACGCGAACGGCGCAGCAACTGCTGCCAGTCGGCCAGACTGTGCCGGCGGAAATACTCATCCGGGTCCTTGCCGTCGGGCAGCTCCACCACATACAGGTTGAGACCCAGGGACTGCAGCACATCAAGCCCCCGCCAGGTGGCCTGCTGTCCGGCGTTATCGGCATCGTAGGCTATATACACCGTGTCGGTGTAGCGCAAAAGCAGCTTGCCCTGCCGTTCGGTCAGCGCGGTTCCCAGCGTGGCCACCGCGCTGGTGGCTCCGGCCTGGTGGGCGGCAATCACATCCATATAGCCTTCCACCAGCACGGCCTGATTGAGCTGCTGAATGGACCGCCTGGCCAGGTGCAGGCCGTACAGCAGGCGGCCTTTATTGAAAAAACTGGTCTCGGGTGTGTTCAGGTACTTGGGCTGGCTGTCGTCCAGCACCCGCCCGCCGAAGCCCACCACATGGCCCGCCTGATCGTGAATGGGAAAGATGATCCGGTGGCGAAAGCGGTCGTAGTAACCTCCCCGCTCACTGGCCACCAAAAGACCCGCCCGCACCGCCTCGGCCGGTTCCACCTGCTGGCTCTGCAGGTACTTCAGCAGCCCGTCCCAGGCTGCCGGGGCATACCCCAGCTGAAAGGTTTGCACCGTCTGTTCGCTCAAACCTCGCTCCTGGAGGTAGCGGCGGGCTTCCTGAGCGCCCGGCGCTTCCAGCAGCTGGCGGTGGTAATAGGCCGCGGCCAGCTGGTTGATCTTCCAGACGCGTTCTTCTTCCGCGGCCCGCCGGGCGGCGGCCGGGTCACCGGTTGGCGGTATTCTAATGCCCGCCCGGTCGGCCAGCCGGCGCACGGCATCCTGGAAGTCGATGTTTTCCGCCAGCATTAAAAACTTGAAAACATTCCCGCCGGCGTGGCAGCCAAAACAATAGAATATCTGCTTATCCGGAGAAACTGTGAATGAAGGATCGCGTTCCTGGTGAAAAGGGCAATTACCCACAAAGTTGCGCCCTTTTTTGGTCAACCGCACATATTCACTGACCAAACTGACTATATCGCTGGCAATGCGCACCTGGTCAATGATTTCAGCAGGTATTCGCCCCATTTCCTTCACCTGATTCTCTATACAACCGTGCAAATGCTTAAGTTCTACAATTATCGCTTAAATCCTGCCAGCAGCGACCAGAATATTTACTTAAAAGAAATTTACCTTCCCGGATTATTCGCTGGCACTATGAATATTCGCTGCTTTTTCTCATTTTCCTGCTTCCAGGGCTATATTGCTGAAAGCGCGCGGTATGAACAGGTCGCTGAACATGCTGATGGCGTAACGGTCGGTCATGCCGGCAATATAGTCACAAACCACCCGGTCCAGCCCCATGGCCTCGCTCCGCTGGCGGTACTCGTCCGGCAGCAGCGCGGGGTGAGAGATGAAGTATTTATATAAAAATTCCACCACATGCATGGCCTTGCGCTCTTCCCGCTTGGCTTCCGAACCGATGTAAACATGCTCGAACATGAACTGGCGCAGCCGGTCCGCCGCCTGCTGAAAAGGCGGGCTCAGGGCAATCTGCGCCGTGTCCTGGTTGTAGCTGATCAAGTCCATGACCATGTTGTTGATGCGCTCGCGGTGGGTCTGTCCCAGCACGGCCAGGCAGTCGGCGGGCAGCTGAGCGGAGGTCAGAATGCCGGCCCGCAGCGCGTCGTCAATATCGTGGTTGATGTAGGCGATCCGGTCGCAGATGCGCACAATTTGTCCTTCCAGGGTGGCGGGCAGGTGCGGTCCGGTGTGGTTGAGAATGCCATCGCGCACTTCCCAGGTCAGATTGAGGCCCTGCTTTCCTTCCAGTATATCCACCACCCGCAGACTCTGCTCATTGTGCTTGAAACCGCCGGGGTGGATGCGGCTCAAGACTTCTTCCCCGGCGTGGCCGAAGGGAGTGTGGCCCAGGTCGTGCCCCAGGGCGATGGCCTCGGTGAGATCCTCATTGAGGGAAAGCGCCCGGGCCACCGTGCGGGAGATCTGGGCCACTTCCAGGGTGTGGGTCAGCCTGGTTCTGATGTGGTCGCCTTCCGGGATAATAAATACCTGGGTCTTGTGCTTCAGCCGCCGAAAGCTCTTGGCGTGGATAATCCGGTCCCGGTCGCGCTGAAAACAGGTGCGCACCGGGCAGGGCTCCTCCGGCACCGCCCGGCCCCGGCTCTGCCGGCTCAGACAGGCCCGGGTGCTTAGCAGTTTTTCTTCCCGCTCTTCAGTCACCGCACGCCAGTGCATATGATCCCCCCTGCCTGGTGGCTTAAAAAGACACCCCCGGCAATTCTGGAATTTCCTACCGGGGGAGATGCTCAGGGCAGGCTCTTTTTTTGACGCAGCGCCGCGGTGGCCCCGGCCACCTCCAGCACCCGCCGGGCCAGGACGCGCACTCTTTGCAGCCCGTCCTGGTCTTCCGCCGCCGGGCGCTGGGCGCAGGCGCCCTGATGGCCGGCATCATCCGCCGCAAAGCCGTCGCCAACCACGGTCATCCCCTGACAGAGCATCATGTCCTGCAGGGCCCGCAGCGTGGTCTCCTGCCCTCCGAAGCGGGCCGCACCCACGGCCAGCGCTCCCCCAACCACATTGATCAGCGCTCTCTCCTTGCGCAGGGGCCGCAGTTTGTCCCAGAAGGCCTTGAGCTGGGCACTGACCGTGCAGAAGTACACCGGACTGCCCATGATCAGGCCATCGGCGCGCCGCAGCGTTTGCGCCGCCGTTTCCATAGCGGTTCCCCGGTAACATTTCCCCTGACAATCGGCCGCACAGGCGGCGCAAAAAGGCTGTTTGAGCGAGGACAAAATCTCCGCCGCCTGCAGGGTGACCACTTCGCAGTGACCGCGTAATTCGCTTTCCGCCACCTGCAGCATGGCGGCAGTGTTGCCGTTTTTGTTGGGACTGCCGTTGAGCAAGACAATGAGCACCTGTTACACCTTCCTCTATGTCAGCATAATTTTTTCCAGAACGGTATACACCGGCCCGCCGGGCCGCAGCACACTTTCCACCAGCTGCACCCGGTCGATGGTAAAATCCGGCCATTTTTCCACCGAACCGGCCAGCTCCTCCACTTTGGACAGTAAGGCGGCGGCAGGCTGGGTTTTTTTCAGTCTGGCCAGGGTGAGGTGGGGATGAAAGCGGTTTTCCGGCCGGTGATTAAACCCGGTCAGGGCTTCTTCCAGCGCTTTCTGGACAGCGTGCAGCGCTGTCAGCTCGCCGTCCAGGCCCAGCCAGAGCACCGCCGGGGAACTCCTCCGGCCAAAATATCCCGGCCGGCCAATTTTCAGGGTAAAAGGACGCGCCCCCTGCAGGGCCTCCCGCACCGCGGCCACAGCGGGCGCGATCAGGCCAGTCTCCTGCTCGCCCCAGAAAACCAGGGTGATGTGCATGTTTTGCGGCTTCACCCAGCCGGCGCGGGGCGCCAGAGGCACCAGCTGCTGCTGAAACCGGCCGGCCCGCCGGATGATTTCCTCCGGCAGATCAATGGCCCAGAAAAGGCGCTTTTGAGCAGGCATCAAGACAACTCCCTCAGCATCTGGATAAAGGCCCGCACCACAGCGGGATCAAACTGCCGTCCGGCATTCTTTTCCAGTTCTTCCACCGCCACTTCCAGAGGCAGCGCCCTGCGGTAACTCCGGTTGGAAGTCATGGCATCAAAGGCATCGGCCACCGCAATTATTCTGCCCAGCAGCGGGATTTCTTCCCCCTGCAGCTGCTCGGGATAACCCGTGCCGTCATAGCGCTCGTGATGCGCCCGGATCACGGGGATGATTTCCTCCAGCCAGCTGATGCAGGCCAGGATATCTATGCCCTTTTCCACGTGTTTTTTAATTATTTCGTACTCTTCCTCGGTTAAGCGGCCCGGTTTGTTCAGGATGTCTTCCGGTATTCCTATTTTGCCCACATCGTGCACAATGCCACACAGGTAGGCCATTTCCACCATTTTCTCGTCCAGGCCCATGTATTCGGCCAGCATGCGGGCATACTCGGCCACTTTCTCGGAGTGGCCCATGGTGTAATAGTCCCGGGCGCCAATGGCCTCGGCAAAAGCAAAAACGGTTTCCACATGCTCACTGGGCGCAATGGTGCTGCTCTCTCGCTCCCCGACCAGCTTCCACTGCTGGGCGGCCGGATGGTAAAAGCCGCAAACCCCAATGATTTTATTTTCCTCATCGCGCAGCAAATGGGTCGTTACCGTAAAAGACCGGGGCAGGCTGCTGTTTTGGCTGCTCACCAGACAGGGCTGCTTGGTCAGCTCTTTACCGGTCTGCAAGGTAAAGAGCAGGGGATAGCGCGGTCTGCCTTTGTGATCCAGCCATTGCCCTTCGGCCCGCTTTTCCGGGAAGGGACGGCCGATTAAAGCGGCTTTTTCTTCTCCCAGATATCTGGCCATCACCTGGTTCAAATAAACCGTAATGCCCTCCCGGTTCAAACAGAGCACACCGTAAGGCAGGAGTTCCAGCACCTGGTGCAGCATTCGATTAATATCCGGATCGGTCAAACCACCCACAGCCCATGCCCCTTTCTGTTACCATAAAACGCCTGACAGAGGAAATCGCTACAAAATATTTCGCTTTTGGTTCTCTATTTCCTTTTCCGCAGCAAATAACCCGCACTTTTTTTTAAGTAAAAAAGGAGGGCCCGGAGCATGTTCCGGGCCCCCCAGCAGGTCCATGATTCAATCAGCTAGCTGCGCTGGCGCCGGCCGTGTTTCACCGTGGCCTGGGCAGCGGCCAGGCGGGCGATGGGCACCCGGAAGGGCGAGCAGCTGACATAGTCCAGGCCAATTTCATAGCAGAACTCCACCGAAGAAGGCTCGCCGCCGTGCTCGCCGCAGATACCCACCAGCAAACCGGGACGGGTTTGCCGGCCCAGCTCCACGGCCAGACGCATCAGTTTGCCCACGCCCTTGCGGTCTAAAACCACAAAGGGGTTTTCGGGCAGAATCTTTTTGTCCAGATATTCGCTCATAAATTTGCCTTCAGCATCGTCCCGGGAGAAGCCCAGGGTGGTCTGGGTCAGGTCGTTGGTGCCGAAGGAGAAGAACTCGGCTTCCCGGGCGATTTCATCGGCCAGCAGCGCAGCCCGCGGCACTTCAATCATGGTGCCCACCGTGTACTCAAAGTGCACGCCGAACTGCTGCATCACTTCGCCGGCCACCTGGTGCACCATTTCCTTGAGCAGGCGCAGCTCGTTTACATCAATGACCAGCGGTATTTCCACCTCGGGAATCACTTCCACGCCTTCCTGCACCAGCCGGGCGGCAGCGCGGAAAATGGCCCGGGCCTGCATGGCGTAAGCCTCGGGGAAGGTGATCCCCAGGCGGCAGCCGCGGTGGCCCAGCATGGGGTTGAACTCGGAAAGGGCCCGCACCTTGCGCAGCAGGTCTTCCTTTTCCCGCACTTCTTTTGCGCTGCCGCCGGTCAGGCGCAGGCGGGTAATTTCCACCGCCAGCTCCTCGGCATTGGGCAAAAACTCGTGCAGGGGCGGATCCAGCAGGCGGATGGTCACCGGCAGGCCGGCCATGGCCTTTAAAATGCCGTAGAAATCGCCTTCCTGCATGGGCAAGAGCTGCTCCAGCGCCGCGGCCCTTTCTTCGGGCCCCGCGGCCAGGATCATGCGCTGCACAATGGGCAGGCGGTCCTGCGCCATAAACATGTGCTCGGTACGGGTAAGGCCAATTCCTTCCGCCCCGAACTCGCGGGCCTTGGCCGCATCTTCGGGCGTGTCGGCGTTGGCCCGCACGCCCATGGCCCTGATCTCATCGGCCCAGGTGAGCAGCTGCTGGAATTCCGGCGAAATTTCCGGGTCAATCATGGGCACCTGCCCCAGCATGACCTGTCCGGTGGCCCCGTCAATGGAAATCAGGTCGCCCTTTTTGATCACCAGCTGTCCCACGGTGAACTCTTCCCGCTCATAGTCGATGCGCAGCGCCTCACAGCCGCACACGCAGGGCTTGCCCATGCCCCGGGCCACCACGGCGGCGTGGCTGGTCATGCCCCCCCGGGAGGTGAGAATGCCCTGGGCCGCCACAATGCCGTGAATATCATCCGGTGTGGTTTCCATACGCACCAGGATCAGCTTTTCGCCCTGCTTGCCCAGCCGCTCGGCCTCATCGGCGTCGAAGACCACCTGGCCGGAAGCCGCTCCCGGCGATGCCGGCAGCCCCCGGGCGATCACTTCCAGTTGGGCCGAGGGATCAATCCGCCGGTGCAGCAGCTGATCCAGCTGGGCCGGCTCCACTCTTAACACGGCCTCCTCTTTGGTAATCAGGCCTTCCTGCACCATGTCCACGGCAATCTTGATGGCCGCCTGGGCAGTGCGTTTCCCGGTGCGGGTCTGCAGCATGTAGAGTTTGCCCCGCTCAATGGTGAACTCGATATCCTGCATATTGCGGTAGTGTTTTTCCAGCAGCTGGCAGGTGCGCACAAACTGTGCATACACATCGGGCATCTCCTGCTGCAGGGTGGCAATGGGCTGCGGGGTGCGAATGCCGGCCACCACATCTTCGCCCTGGGCGTTGATCAAATACTCGCCGTACAGCACATTTTCCCCGGTGGACGGGTTGCGCGTAAAGGCCACACCCGTGCCGCAGTCGTTGCCCAGGTTGCCGAAAACCATCACCTGCACATTGACCGCCGTGCCCAAATCATCTGGTATCTTGTTGATCTTGCGGTAGACGATGGCCCGGTCATTGTTCCAGGAATTGAAAACGGCGTAGATGGCCCGGAAAAGCTGCTCCACGGGGTCCTGGGGGAAGGGTGCGCCGGTTTCCCGCTCAATAATTTTCTTGTACTCCTCCACCACGCCCCGCCAGTCTTCGGCAGTCAACTGGTTGTCGAACTCCACCTGCCGGCGCTGTTTGGCGTGCTCCAGCACCCGCTCAAACTTGTGGTGCTCAATGCCCAGCACCACATCGCCAAACATGTTCAGGAAGCGCCGGTAGCAGTCCAGGGCAAAGCGCTCGTCGCCGGCCGTAGCCGCCAGACCCTGCACCGTCTGATCATTCAGGCCCAGGTTGAGCACGGTATCCATCATGCCGGGCATGGAGATGGGCGCGCCGGAGCGCACGCTCACCAGCAGCGGATTTTGCGGGTCACCAAAACGCTTGCCCGTCTTGTCTTCCAGCACTTTTATGTATTCCCGCACCTGCTCCTCCATGCCGGGCGGGAAATTTCTGTCGCAGGCGTAAAATTCCTTGCAGGCCTCGGTGGTAATGACCAGGCCGGGCGGCACCGGCAGGCCGATGTTGGTCATTTCGGCCAGGTTGGCGCCCTTGCCACCCAGCAGGTTTTTCATGTCGGCGCTGCCCTCTGCAAACAGATAGACATACTTCTTAACGGACATATCTTTCCCCCCTGTAATATAATTCCAGAACCTTGCTGGCGGTTTCCTCCACAGCCTTGTTGGTCACGTCAATCACCGGGCAACCCACCCGGCGCATGATTTCCTGGGCATATTCCAGCTCGCGCAAAATGCGCTCCATGCTGGCATAGTCGGCGTTGGAAGTCAGGCCCAGGGTTTTCAGCCGCTCCCGGCGGATTTCATTGAGCTGGGACGGCTTGATGGTCAATCCCACCACTTTGTGGGGCGGCAGGCTGAAAATTTCTTCCGGAGGCGCCACCTCGGGCACCAGCGGTACATTGGCCGCCTTGATCCGCTTGTGGGCCAGGTACATGCACAGGGGCGTCTTGGAAGTGCGGCTTACCCCCAGCACCACCAGGTCGGCCCGCAGAATCCCCCGCGGGTCCTTGCCGTCATCGTATTTCACGGCAAATTCAATGGCCTCCACCCGCCGGAAGTATTCCTCGTCCATTTTGCGCACCAGGCCGGGCTCCAGGCGGGGCGGCCGTCCGGTAGCCTTTTCCAGCGCGTCCAGCATGGGCGTAATAATGTCCACGGCCGGCACCCCGAGCCGCGCCGCCTCCCGAACCAGCGCTTCCCGCAGCTGGGGCAGCACCAGGGTGTAGGCAATCACGCTGTTAAAAGCCGCGGCTTCTTCCACAATATCGGGGATCTCCTCGGGATCGTTCACGTAGGGAACGCGCCGCACATCAACCAGTCCGCCCTCAAACTGGCTGGCCGCGGCCCTGGCCACCAGTTCGGCCGTCTCGCCGATGGAGTCGGAAATAATATAAATAACGGGTTTATCCAAAAGAGCGCTAATGGCCAACCCCTCCTAGCTTTCTTCTCCCATTTCCACCAGAATTCTGGTAGCAGTGGTCTTGCTGAACCGGCCAATTACCTCCAGAGCACCTTTCACGCCTTCCACCGGCCGGACTACCGGCAGAGCATCCACCTCATGCGTGATCAGCTTGCGGGCTGCCGACCAGACGGTTTCGTCCACCGTGGCCGTAACCACATTGGGCATGCGGGTCATAATCACGCCCACGGGCAGTTTGTGGATATCGTGTCCGCCAATGGTTATTTTTAAAAAGTCTTTGCGCGACACTACGCCTTCCAGCAGCCCGTTTTCCTTCACCACAAACAGGGTCCCGACATCCTCAATGAACATGGTCACCACCGCGTCATAAACCGAACACTGCTCGGGCACCACGGTCGGAACCGATTTCACCTCGCCCACCGTCATCTGGTGCAGCTTCTCTGCCGCCAGCCGGCTCAAGCTTCTGCCACTGTAAAAGTAACCGACCCGCGGCCGGGCCTCAATCAAACCGGCCATGGTCAGGATAGCCATATCAGGACGCAAAGTGGCCCTGGTCAGCGACAGCTTTTCGGCAATTTGCTCACCAGTAATCGGGCCGTTTCTCTTGACTATTTCCAGTATGGCTGCCTGCCGCTCGGTGAGCTGCAAATTACATCGCCCCTTGCGAGTAAATATGCTATACTAATTACCTTATGGATTATATTATATATGCTAACTGCTGCCATTTCCAGTACCAGTGCCCGCGAAATTTTATTAAAAATCCCGTGCCCGCTATACGGGGCACGGGTAATTTTTACACCACCAGTTTGGACAGATCGGCCAGCGGGCGGGTCAGGTCGGTGACCATTTGGAGCAGGGCCAGGCGGGTCTGCCGCACCGCGGCATCCTCCACCATGACCATGACCTGATCAAAAAAGCTGTCCACAGGCTCTTTCAGCCTGGCCAGGCTGGTAAAGGCCGCCGCGTACCGGCCGGCAGCCAGGTGCCCGGCTACCCGAGCCTGCACATCCTGCAGCGCCCGGTAGAGGTCCTTTTCGGCCTGATGGTGCAGCAGGTCTGGATGCAGCGCCGCCCCCGCATATTTTTTCACCAGGTTGGCTGCGCGGGTGAAAGCGGTCAGCGCGGCCGCAAAAGCGGCATCCTGGCGCACTTCCTGCAGTGCGGCACAGCGCTCCCGCACGGCCAGCAGGTCATCCACGCCGGCCGCCAGCACGGCGTCCACCGTATCGTAGGTGTAACCGCTCTCCAGGAGCAGCCCTTTCATCCGCTGGGCGATAAACTCCTGCAGTTCGTCCTGCACCTTGCGGCAGTCCGCCTGCAGGTTAATCCCGGCATAGGCCTGATAGGTTTCCTCAATCAAGCGGGACAGGGAAAAGGTCAGTTTCCCCGCCAGGACAATATGGCAGATGCCCAGGGCCTGCCGGCGCAGGGCATAGGGGTCCTGGGAACCGGTGGGGATGAGGCCGATGGCGAAGCAGCCCACCAGGTTGTCTATTTTTTCCGCCAGGGAGAGGATCTGTCCGGGCAGGGTACCGGGGAGCTCGTCACCGGCAAACCGCGGCAGATAATGCTCATAGATGGCCTGCGCCACCTCCGGCGCTTCGCCCTGCCGCCGGGCGTATTCCCGGCCCATAATGCCCTGCAGTTCGGGAAACTCGTAAACCATGCTGGTAACCAGGTCGGCCTTGCACAGGTGGGCCGCCCGCACTGCTGTTGCGGCCTGGGCGTTGTCCACCCCCAGCTGACCGGCTAAAAACGCGGCGATCTTTTTCAGGCGTTCCACCTTGTCCAGCATGGTGCCCAGGGCTTCCTGCCAGGTCACCCGGGCCAGTGCCGCCACCCGGTCGGCCAGGCTGGTTCTCAGGTCTTCCTGCCAGAAAAAGGCGGCATCGGCCAGGCGGGCCCGCAGCACTTTCTCATTGCCGGCCCGCACCGTGTCCAGGTGCTCGGCGGTGCCGTTGCGCACTCCCACAAAGTGGGGCAGCAGGTTACCCGCCCGGTCCAGCACCGGGAAATAGCGCTGGTGCTCGCGCATGGGGGTGACCAGCACTTCGCGGGGCATACTCAAGTAAGTTTCACTAAAACTGCCCAGAAAAGCGGTCGGGTACTCCAGCAGGTTAGTCACTTCTTCCAGCAGCTCGGGATCGGGCTCCACCCGCCCGCCCGCGGCGGCGGCCACCTGCTGGATCTGCTGCCAGATTATTTTCTGCCGCTCGGCGGGATCGACAATCACAAAAGCCTGGCGCAGCAGCTCGACATACTGTTCCGGACTCTCCACCACCAGCGGCCGGGGCGCCAGAAAGCGGTGCCCCGTGGTCACGTTGCCCGACTGGCAGCCGGCAAAGCTGAAGGGCACCACCTGGCTGCCGTAGAGAGCCACCAGCCAGCGCACCGGCCGGATAAAGCGCACCTCCTGGCTGCCCCAGCGCATGGGTTTGGGGAAATGCAGTCCGGCCAGCAGGCGGGGCAGAATATGCTGCAGCACCTGCACCGCCGGCAGGCTCTCTTCCTGCTTGACGGCAAACACATACTCCACGGGGCCCACCGGGCGCACCACCAGATCGGTCACGGCCACACCCTGGCTGCGGGCAAAGCCTTCCGCCGCCCGGGTCGGCCGGCCGTCCTGGTCAAAAGCCACTTTCACGGCCGGGCCTTTGGCTTCCACCACCCGGGCTTCCTGCTTTTCCGCCAGCCCCTCCACCAGCAGGGCCAGCCGGCGCGGCGTGGCCATGGTCCGGATGCGGCCGAACGGCAGCCGCTCCTGCTCCAGCAGCCCGGCCGCCTGTTCGGCCAGCTGCTGCCGGGCCGGGGAAACAAAGCGGGCCGGCATTTCCTCCATACCTATTTCCAGCAAAAATGTTTTCTCCATCATCCTATTCCCTGCCTCCCCAGGATTTTTTCAGCAGCGGATAACCCATTTCCTCCCGCTGCTGCACATAAGCCTGGGCACAGCTGCGGGCCAGGTTGCGCACCCGGTGAATGTAACCGGTGCGCTCGGTCACACTGATGGCCCCCCGGGCATCCAGCAAGTTGAACGTATGTGAGCATTTCAGCACATAATCGTAGGCCGGCAGCACCAGCTGCTTTTCCACCAGGCGCAGCGCTTCGGCTTCAAACATTTCAAACATTTTCTGCAGCATGTCCACATCGGCGGCGGTAAAATTGTAGTGGGAATACTCCACTTCGCCCTGGTGGTGCACATCGCCGTATGTCACATCGCCCACCCAGATGATGTCAAAGACACTGTCCTTGCCCTGGATGAACATGGCCAGACGTTCCAGGCCGTAGGTGATCTCGGCGCACACCGGGTGGCAGTCGATCCCGCCGCACTGCTGGAAGTAGGTGAACTGGGTGATCTCCATGCCGTCCAGCCACACTTCCCAGCCCAGCCCCCAGGCCCCCAGGGTGGGAGATTCCCAGTTGTCCTCCACAAAGCGGATGTCGTGTTTTTGCGGGTCAATGCCCAGGGCCCGCAGGCTCTCCAGATAGACTTCCAGCACATCATCGGGCGAAGGCTTCAGAATGACCTGATACTGGTAATAGTGCTGCAACCGGTTGGGGTTTTCGCCGTAACGCCCATCGGTGGGACGCCGGGAGGGCTCCACATAGGCCACCCGCCAGGGTTCCGGGCCGAGGGCCCGCAAAAAAGTGGCCGGGTGCATGGTACCGGCCCCCTTTTCTATATCATAGGGCTGCTGGATGAGACAGTTCTGTCCGGCCCAGAATTTGTTCAGGGCCAGGATGATCTCTTGAAAATTCATACGCTGACCTGTTTCCCTCCTCACAAATAATCCACCGGCATTTTAAAAACATAAACCTCCCGTCCTGATAGAAAAATATCACGCGACGAGAGGCAAATAGCTATAGGTGCACTGTCTCATTCAATTTACCAGAATTACCACCCGAAGTCAAGCAACTTCAAAAATCATCCTGACCCGACACCAAATCATTTTTCTCCCCGGGGCGGTCTATTTCCAGGCTGTACTTTTTGGCCAGCGCCGTCATACCCCCCAGCGCGGCTAAAATGGCCAGCTCGCTGCTGGCCAGCGCCCCCAGCACCCCCAACGCGCCCACCGCTGCCGGAACCTCCAGCACGGTTTTATCGCCCTGTTTGATTTTGATTTTAGTCTCCTGACTGCGGGCCACCATCCCTTTCAGTTGCCCCACCAGCTCCTGGCTGCGCTGCTGCACCTTTTCGGCCAGCTCCCGGCCCCGGCTGCGCAGCTCGGATTCCGCTTCCCCCTCCGGTTCAATGCGGTTTTCTTCCAGGTATATCAGCGCCTGCACCACATCTCCGCCCACCGCCGCCAGCGCCTCCCGGGCCTGACGGTAACTGACCCCGGTGCGGGAACGAATGGCATCAATTTTTTGCAATTCATCCATGAACCTTTCACCATCCTGTCGATTATTCACAGATCATTCTGGAATAATCTTTTCCACTTTAGCGCAGGTCCATACCGTCCAGCCAGTCCAAAAACTGCATGGCCGGCAATTTTTTTTCCAAATGATATAACATGAAATCGCGTAAAATATGCTTGACTTTACGGGCTACCGGCTCGGGCCAGCTAATTGCGGGCAGTTGCTCCGCCGGCCGGTACAGCAGCTGGAGCAGGGCCAGATGTTCCGGCGGCCCCAGCCGCACCCCGGACAGACCCGCCTGCTCTGTGCAATCCCGGCAGAGCAGGCCGCCCTGGGCCGCAACAAAAAAAGCGGTGGCCTGCTGCAGGTCGCTGCCGCACTCCAGACAGGTTTGCAGGTGCGGCCGGTAACCGATCACCGTGAGCAGGCGCATTTCAAAGGCCCGCAGCAGCACCCGGTCATAACCCCGGCCCATCCCCTGCCAGGTTGTATCAATCAACCGGAACAGGCGGGGAAAAGGTTCCTCCGGCATGGTGAAGGCATCCACCAGCTCGGCCACATAGGCGGCCGCCGTCAGCCCTTCCAGGCTGCTGTGCAGGGCCGGGTACAGGCACACAGGCCCGGCCTGCACCACGGTATCCAGCTCCCGGCCCCGGCGCAATTGCAGCACCGCCCGGCTGTACGGCTGCACACTGCCCCGCTTTTTGCTGTGCGTTTTCTCCACGCCATAGGCCAGCGCCTGTTTTTTGCCCTCCTCCAGACTGAAAAAGGTGAGCAAGCGGTGGCCTTCTCCCCAGGGCACGCTCTTCAGCAGCAGCCCTTCCAGCGTATACAAGCGCAACATCCCCACCTGCCTCTCCCGGCCTGTCACTCCAGATAATACCAGGATAGCCGCTTTTCCGGCTGTGCAGAATACTTTTGAACTTTCCCCGCGGGAGGGACAGCGCATGAGCAATATCCTGGTAATACTTTCGATCTTATTATGCGGTCTAACTTTCCCTCTGACAACACCGGCCGGGGCCAATCCCCCACCGGCCTTAAAAAACAAAGTGATTATCCTGGACCCCGGCCACGGCGGCTTTGATCCCGGGGCGGTGAGCGGCGACATCCGCGAAAAAGATTTAAACCTGGCCCTCAGCCGGAAAATTGCCGACCGGCTGAAAAAAGAAGGGGCTACCGTATATCTGACCCGCGACCGGGATTACAATCTGGCGCCGGTGGGACTGCACGGCCGCGCCGCCCACCAGGCCGACCTGAGCCAGCGGGCCGCCCTGGCCAGAGAAAAATCGGCCGACATTTTCGTCAGCATTCACATGAACAGCATCAGCCTGCGCTACTGCCGGGGGGCGGAGGTTTATCACCACTACCAGTCCCGGGAAGGGGCCCGCCTGGCCAGCTGCATCCAGAGTGAACTGATCCAGATACCCGGCATGCGCCAGCGCACGGTCAAGCCGGGCGATTATGCCCTGCTGCGCCTGACCGCGGTGCCGGCAGTCATTGTGGAAGCCGGCTTTATGACCAACCCGGAGGAGCTCAAACAGCTCACGGCCGACCGGTATCAGCAGGCGCTGGCCGAAAGCATTGTGCGGGGGATTAAAAACTATTTTCACCCGGGCTGACCGCCCGCAGGGGAGCTCTTTTTCTGCATCCCCAATAACCAGTCATCCAGGCAACTACCAGCCGGTGCCCTGTAACCAGGAATCAAGGCCCGGCGTAAGATATAGCATCGGGGTCAGCCACAGTTATCCGGGGCAGCAACTCCGGTTTTTATTGACCAATTTTTAGCCGCCGCTAAATTAGTTAATCAAAAGAAAACGGCGCGCAAGGGAGGAAAAGAGTATGACAACCGGGAACAGGAGGAACGGCCCGACGGATTGCCCGGCCGGTACCGTGCTCAGCCTGTATGAGCTGCCGGTGGGAAAGTCGGCCACTGTCCACTCCATCCAGGCCCGCGGCCTCACCAGAAGGAGAATGCTGGATCTGGGGCTGGTCCCCGGAACCCGGGTGGAAGCACTGCGGGTCAGCCCGGCCGGCGATCCCAGGGCTTACCGGATCCGCGGCACCGTCATTGCCTTCCGCAAAGAAGAAGCCCGGCAAATCCAGATCAGTTTTTAAGGAGAGTAAAAGATGGGGTTAACACAGCAGTCCTGCGGCAGCAGCGCCAGCAAAGCAGCTGCCCGCGGGAAAAGATTGGCCCGGGCGGATTATGTGATCGCCCTGGCCGGCAATCCCAACACCGGGAAAAGCACTGTTTTTAACGCGCTCACCGGGCTGAACCAGCATACCGGCAACTGGCCCGGCAAAACCGTGCTGCGGGCGACAGGCAATTACACTTACCAGGGGCTGGTTTTCCAACTGATTGATTTACCCGGCACTTACTCGCTGCTGGCCAGTTCGCCCGAAGAACAGGTGGCCAGAGATTACCTCTGTTTTGGCCGCCCGGCGGCCACCGTGGTGGTCCTGGATGCCACCTGTCTGGAGAGAAACCTGAACCTGGCCCTGCAGGTGCTGGAAATAACCTCCCGGGTGGTGGTCTGCGTCAATCTGATTGATGAAGCCGCCCGCAAAGGGATCAGCATTGATTATGCCGCGCTGGCCGGCGAACTGGGGGTACCGGTGGTGCCCACCGCCGCCCGCAGCGGATGGGGTCTGGATGAGCTCCGGCAAACCATTGCCGGTGTGGCCGCCGGGCGCATAGCCACCAGGCCCCGGCTGGTCCGCTACAGCGCCGCCATCGAAAAAGCCATCGGCAAACTGGAACCCCGGATCAAAAGCCTGCTGGGCGATGGTTTCCCGGCCCGCTGGCTGGCCCTGCGGCTGCTGGATCAAGATCCATCGGTGATCGCCGCTCTGGAAAAGGGCCTGGCCCGCCCCGATCCAGCGCCGGCCGGGCTGAAAGAGGTAGTTCTGCTATGAGCCAGGTCAGTTTACATGAGCTGTTGCAGGAAGCCGGCCGGCTGCGGCCGGCCGATCCCCTCGCTTACAATGATGCCATTGTCAGCGCCATCTACGGCCGGGCCGGAGAAATCGCCAGTAAAGTGGTGCGCGGGCCCCAAAAACCGGCCCCTGATTGGGACCAGAAACTGGACGACATTCTCACCTCGCGCGTTTTTGGATTTCCCTCCATGCTCCTGCTGCTGTTTATGGTCTTCTGGGTTACCCTGGTCGGGGCCAACTATCCCTCGGAGCTGCTGGCGTCGGTCCTCTTCCGGGGACAGGAGTGGCTTACCGGTCTGCTGAGCGGGCTCAAGGCCCCGGCCTGGGTGAACGGACTTCTGGTCGAAGGAATCTACCGCTGCCTGGCCTGGGTGGTGTCGGTGATGCTGCCGCCCATGGCCATCTTCTTTCCCTGCTTTACCCTGCTGGAGGATGTGGGCTACCTGCCCAGAATTGCTTTCAATCTGGATAACTTTTTTAAAAAAGCGGGCACCCACGGCAAACAGTCTTTGACCATGAGCATGGGCTTCGGCTGCAACGCCGCCGGAGTGGTGGCCTGCCGCATTATCGAATCGCCCCGGGAACGGCTGATTGCCATGCTCACCAATAATTTTGTGCCCTGCAACGGGCGTTTCCCCACCCTGATCACGCTGGCCGGCCTGCTGGTAATGGGAACAGCCAGCTCCCTGGGCGCCACTTTAATTGTGGTGGGCAGCGTGCTTTTGGGCATCGCGGCCACCCTGGCGGTGTCCTGGGGCCTGTCCCGCACCCTGCTCCGGGGGATCCCTTCTTCCTTCACCCTGGAGCTGCCGCCCTACCGCAAACCCCGGGTGGGCAGCATTATAGTGCGGTCCATTTTCGACCGAACTATTTTTGTGCTGCGCCGTGCGGTACTGGTGGCCGGACCGGCCGGAGCCGTGATCTGGCTGCTGGCCAATCTCCGGGTGGGGCAGGACAGCCTGCTGGCCATTGGTGCCCGCTGGCTGGATCCCGCCGGTCAACTGCTGGGCCTGGACGGCTGCATCCTGATGGCCTTTATCCTGGGGCTGCCGGCCAATGAAATTGTCCTGCCCATCCTGATCATGAGCTACCTGGCCACCGGTTCCCTCACCGAGCTGAGCAGCCTGGCAGACCTGCACCGGCTGCTGGTGGAACACGGCTGGACCGGGGTAACCGCGCTTTGCACCATGCTGTTTTCCCTGCTGCATTACCCCTGTGCCACCACCCTGTGGACGATCAAGCAGGAATCGGGCAGCGTCAAGTGGACCGTCCTGGCGGCGGCTATCCCCCTGGCCGTGGCCGTCACGGTCTGTCTGATTGTGGCCCAAACCGCAAAATGGCTCGGCCTGGGTTAAAGTGTACGCCAGGCCCGCGTGCGCCCCTTCAGGCCTCCCCGCGGGCCTGGCGATACCGGTGAAACTCCTGCACAAATTCCGGCCGGCTTTTCATAAAGGCCACAAAATCGGCCAGCCCCTCCAGCGTCCGGGCACTGATGGTATGTTCTATTTTTTCGGTTTCCTCCAGCACATCTCCGGAGATGCCCAGCAGGTTTAAAAAGTCCTCGATGATCTGGTGCCGCTTTAGCAAAACCCGGCCCATCTCCTCCCCTTTCGGGCTGAGCACAATCAGGCCGTACTTTTCATAGTTCACCACGCCTACATCGGCCAGCTTTTGCACCATCCGGGTGGCCGAAGGCGGCTGCACATTGAGGGCTGCGGCCAGATCGTTAATCCTGGTAAAGCCCTGCTGCCGGGACAGGCGGTAAATCATTTCCAGATAATCCTCCATGGCAGCGGTCAGCAGAGTATGATCATTTTTCATGTACTCCCGAAAGGTGAAAAATTCTCTGGGCATTTCCGGCTCACCCGCTTTGCACAAAGTACCGGCCCGTTCTTTACATTATATGCCGGGCGGCCGCAGCAAAAAACATGCCCTGATTGACTGCCTGCCCTGTCAGCTGACCGCAAAAGAACAAATTGGGCCAGTATGAGCCTCGGACAGGCCCAAAAGACACAGGCCCAAAAGACAGGGAGGGGGGCAGCCCCCTCCATTTGTCTTAATGGTTTGGCCGCCCCGGGCTGCTAGCGGGCTACCGGGGAGAGGCGGCGCATGATGTCGTTGATTTCGTCCCGGAAACTGCTGACCGGCCGGCCCTCATTGATGCCGCTGGCAATCTTCTTCAGCCTCGTAACCATGTCGGCGTCGGTGGAAACCAGCACATCGCGGATGCGGGTATCCTCTTTTTTGATTACCGCGGCCACTTCTTTCTTGATGGCGTCAATCCTGCTTTTGGGCAGCTTGGCCTTAATATCCAGCCCCACCATGGCCGTATTGCCGCTGAGCACTACCGTGGCCCTGTTCACGCCGTCCACCTGCGCCGCCCGCGCCGCCAGCCGCCGGGCCAGCGCACTGGCTTCCGCCGGATTGACCGGCAGGGTTTGGGTGGCACCCGGGGCCGGAACCAGCCGCCCGGTATTATCGGTCGCGGGGGCGGGCTTGCGCTGGGGCTGACATCCCACCACCAGCAGGACCAGCAGGACGAGCAAGCCAATCTGGCCCCACCGCACCATCCAGATTTTTTTACCGGACAAATTTTTCACCTCGCTTTATCTGTGGTATTATTTCATTTAAAGTATTTACTGCAAGGAGAACAATCATGTCCCCCCAGAAAAGAATTGTTCTGGCAATTACTGGCGCCACGGGCGCCATCTACGGCCTTAAGCTGCTCCAGGCCCTGCGCCGGGCCGGGGTGGAAACCCACCTCATGGTCAGCCAGTGGGCCGAAGTGACCATCGCGGAAGAAACCGGCCATTCCCTGGAGCAGGTCAAACAAATGGCCGACCATTATTATGCCGTCACCGATCTGGCGGCCGGGCCCTCCAGCGGCTCCTTTGTGCACCACGGCATGGTGGTGGCGCCCTGCAGCATGAAAACCCTGGCCGCCATTGCCCACGGCCTGGCCGACAACCTGATCAGCCGCAGTGCCGACGTGTGCATAAAAGAAAAACGTCCCCTGATCCTGCTGGTCAGAGAGACGCCCCTAAGTGCCATCCATCTGGAAAATATGCTCCGGCTGGCCCGGCTGGGCGTAATCATCATGCCCCCGGTCCCTTCCTTTTATCACCGCCCGACCAGCATCAGCGACCTGATCACCCAGACCACCGGGCGGGTGCTGGACATGCTGGGTCTGGAAAATACGCAGGTTAAGCGCTGGCGGCAAACCTAAATCCATTTTTTTACCCGGAAGATCAGGTACATCCACAGTGAAACCCCCAGTAAACCCAGTGTAATCGCAATGGTGGAAAGCACACTTTCCTGGGCCGGCAGCGGCACATTCATGCCGAAAAACCCCGTCACAAAAGTCAAAGGCATGAAGATGGTGGAGATCACGGTGAGCACGCGCATGGTTTCGTTGGTGCGGGCGCTGATGATCGAATAGTAGGTGGCCATGGCGTTGTCCACCAGCGCGGCAAAACCGTCGATGGAGTCAATGATGCGCTCGATGTGGTCCAGCAGGTCCAGGTAGTAGGGCGCATTTTCCTCGGATACGGCAAAGCTGTACTGGCCGTTGCTCATGGTGAAAATGCGCTTTTGGGGCATAATGGCCCGCCGCATGGACAGGATGGTGCGCTTTAAGCTCAAGAACTCCTCGGTGATTTCCTGGCTGGGCTCGACATACAGGTCGTCTTCCAGTTCGTCAATCCGGGCATTGATCCGCTCCAGCACCGGAAAGTAATGGTCGGTCAGTCCGTCCAAAATGGTGTAGAGAAAAAAGTCGGGACCCTTTTGCATGAACAGGGCCTGGTTACTCAAGCATTCCCGGGCCAGCCGGCCCAGGGTGCGCAGCGTGCGGCGGTGCAGGGTGACGATAAAATTGCTCCCCAGGTAGACATTGAGCTGTTCCAGGGAAACCTCTTCTTCCTTGTCCTCTTCATAGCGGATGGCGTGCAGCAAAAAAAAGTAATAGTCTTCATAGTCATCCACTTTGGCCCGGGGACTGTAGTGCAGGCAGTCCTCCACAGACAGGCTGTGGAATCCGAAAATGCTGGCCACCTGGTTTATTTCCGCTTCGCTGAAGTCGTACAGATCCACCCAGAGCAAACTGCGGGCATTGGCCAGCAGGTCCGGCCGGCGCAGGTCCACATCGTGCACAATGCGCTTTTCATCGGCATCGTAAAAGTATGTCTTGATCAATCCCTTCACCCCTTTTCGGCCAAAATAAAAAACCTTCACCACCCCATGTGCGAAGGCTACCTCACCCCAAAAGACAGGATCACGCCTTCTCCACTCGTACAAGCTTTGGCACTGCATAGCTAGAGCCTGGCGGCCCAGCCGCATTAGGTAAAACCTTAAGCCGGTAATACCTGTTGACCCGTTATCGTCTCTCGACGGTTCCGGGCAGCGGCATGTGTCTATACAGAAGCCTCACCTAACGAAGAATTCTCTAAAATTTTAATTCTTTATCCCCAGTAAAAATAGCACATTTTCCGGCGCCTGACAAGCGGCTTACGGTGTATAACCGAACTGGCGAATAATATTCTCCCGGTTGCGCCAGTCCTCCTTCACCTTGACCCACAGCTGCAGGAAAAACTTGTTGCCAAAAAGGGCCTCCATCTCCTCCCGCGCCAGCTGACCGATTTTTTTCAGCATCTGGCCCCCCTTGCCAATCAGGATGGCTTTCTGGGAGTCCCGTTCGGTATAGATCACGGCATCCACGGCCACCAGGTCGTCCCGCCGCCGCTCCACATTTTCCACCACCACGGCCACGCTGTGCGGCACTTCCTGGAAGGTCAGGTGCAGCACCTTTTCCCGGATCAGCTCGGCCATGATAAAGCGCTCGGGGCGGTCGGTGATCATGTCATCGGGATAATATTTGGGCCCTTCCGGCAGATACCGCACCAGCAAATCGGGCAGCGTGGCGACATTTTCCCCGGTCAGAGCAGATAAAGGCACGATCTCCCGGTAATCCAGGGTGGTGCGAAAAGCTTCGATGAGCGGCAGCAGATCCTGGCGGGACACCAGGTCGATTTTGTTGATCACCAGGATGATGGGCGTTTTGATCTGCCGGAGCTGCTCTATGATGTACTGGTCCCCCGGACCGGGCCGCTCGGCCTCCACCAGGAACAGCACCACATCCACTTCCCGCAGGGTGTTCAGGGCCACGTCCACCATATATTGGCCCAGCTTGTGCTTGGGCTTGTGAATCCCCGGCGTATCCATCAGCACGATCTGGGCATCCGGCCGGGTAATCACCGAGTGAATGCGGTGGCGGGTGGTCTGGGGTTTATCCGACATGATGGCCACTTTCTGCCCCACCAGGCGGTTGAGCAGTGTGGATTTGCCCACATTGGGCCGGCCCACAATGGCCACAAATCCCGACTTGTAGCCTTCAGATTGCATAGGACAGCCGCTCACTCCTCCCCAAAAATGTGCTAAAAAATCGCTCCACGGCCGGCAGAGAATATTTACAGCGCAAAATAGCCGGGCAGCAGTTCACCGGCCAGACACTGCTCATATTGCCCGTGCTGGTTGCACATCAGCACGGTCAGCGCCGGGGCAAATTCCACCAGCACCTGGCGGCAGGCCCCGCAGGGTCTGCAGTAATCCTCGGTACCGGCAATCACCGCCAGGGCCACAAACTGCCGGTGTCCCTCGCTGACCGCTTTGTAGATGGCCACCCGTTCGGCGCAGCAGGTCAGCCCGTACGAGGCATTTTCCACATTGCAGCCGGTATACACCTGCCCGTCCGCCGTCAACAGCGCCGCCCCCACCAGAAACCCGGAGTAGGGAGCGTAGGCCTGGTCCCGCACCCGGCGGGCGGCCTCAATCAGCAGCTCAATCTCTTTGGCCGATAACAAAATGTTTCCCCCTTTAAAACCAGCCCTCGGCCCGGCTAAGCGATCATCCGGATCAGTTTCCCCCACAGGGGCGGACCCAGAATTATTATACCCACCAGCACGGCCAGCACAGCCAGCAGCAGCACCGCCCCCGCTGCCATATCCTTGGCCTCCCGGGCCAGAGGGTGATAGCCGGGGCTGGCCAGATCCACCACCCGTTCCACCGCCGTATTAAATAGCTCGGCGCTCAGCACAGCAAAGATAACCAGCAGCAGGATGGCCAGGGACAAACCCCGGATCTCCAGCCAGCGGGCCACCGCCAGCACCAGCAGGGCCGCCCCCAGATGAAAGCGCATGTGCCGCTGGGTGGCCAGAGCCACCCCGGCTCCCCGCAGGGCGCAGCGCAGGCTGCGCCAGAACCGGCCCAGCATCGCTTGCCTCAGGCCCGGGCCAGGCCCAGGGCGGACAGGACGGCCTCGCTGCGCGCCAGCATCTCCTGCTCCCCGGCGGGCTCGCCGTGGTCATACCCCAGCAGGTGCAGCGCACCGTGCACGGCCAGAAAGCCCAGTTCGCGCTCCAGGCTGTGCCCGTACTCGGCCGCCTGCCGGATGGCCGCCGGCAGCGAGATCACAATATCGCCCAGCACGCGTTCCTCCCCGGCATCGGCCAGTTCCTCGCCTTCTTCCAGGGCAAAGGACAGCACATCGGTGGGCGCATCGATCTGCCGGTAGCGGTGATTCAGTTCCCGGATGTACTGATCATCCACTAAAACCACACTCACCTCGGCCTCTTCCCCCGGAATTTCCAGCTCCAGGGCCTTTTCTACCACCCGCCGCACCAGCGCAATTGTTTTTTCATCCACTGGCACTGCCGTCTGCAGGTTGTCGACGTAAACCGGCATTGTGCTTTTTTCTCCTTTCCACTTCTCGGGCTACATCGGGATACTCAATGCGGGAATGGAAAATACCGCCCAGGATCTGTAAAAAGGCTGCTGCAATCGTATCCAGGTCTTTAAAGGTCAGGGCACATTCATCCAGCTGGCTGTCCAGCAGCTTGTCCCGAATAATTTTGCGCACCAGGGCCTCCACCCGGTTGGGGGTGCGGTTTTGCATGGAACGCACGGCGGCCTCCACGGCATCGGCCAGCATGACAATGGCCGCTTCCTTGCTCTGGGGTCGGGGACCTTCATAGCGGAACTCATCTTCATTCACGCTGCTGTTCCCTTCCAGAGCCTTGTGGTAAAAATAGCTCACCAGGCTGGTGCCGTGATGCTGGGCAATAATCTGGCTGATGCTTTCCGGCAGTTTGTATTCCCGGGCCAGCTCCAGACCGTCCTTGACATGGGCGGTTAGAATTAATGTGCTCAAAGTGGGGGCAATCTTGTCGTGCGGGTTTTCCTGAGCCAGCTGGTTTTCAATAAAAAACACCGGCCGCTTCATTTTGCCAATATCGTGATAATACGCCCCCACCCGGGCCAGCAGGCTCTCCGCACCCACCGCCTCGGCCGCCGCCTCGGCCAGATTGGCCACCATAATGCTGTGGTGGTAGGTTCCCGGTGCCTCGGTGAGCAAGCGCCGCAGCAAAGGCTGGCTGGGATGCGACAGTTCCAGCAGTCTGACCGAGGAGGTGATCCCGAAGGTGTTTTCCAGATAGGGCAGCGTGCCAATGGTCAGCACGGCCGAAAGAATGCCGTTGGTCACCCCCAGCAGCATGGCCGAACTGAAAACCAGCCCGGCCGAAATATCCGAAAGAATGCCGCAGACCATGATGGAAACCACATTGGCCGCGCTGATGTAAAAACCGGCCCGGAACAGGTCGCCCCGCTGCTTCAGGCGGCTGACCACCAGCACACCGGTCAGGCCGCCCACCAGTCCCACAAAACCGAAATGGACCTGTCCATCGGCCATCCAGGACAGCAGAAAACTTAAAATGGCCACCACCAGCACGGCCAGGCGGATGTCCAGCAAAATGGCAATCAACATGCCGGCCGCGGACAGAGGCACCATGTACCCGAACAGCGCACTGAGCTCGGGCCACTGGGAGATATTGATGGCAATAATGCCCCGGGCCACGCTCAGTATGACCACGGTAACTATGCCCAGCAGGTAAATATGCCCGGGCCGCCGGTAGATATCCCGGTTCTGCTGCTGAATGTACACCAGAACCAGCACCATGAGCATGGCCACCAAAAGACCACTGCCCAGCACCTGCCGCCAGGGGAAATACTGCCGGGAAAGGCCCAGGGCGGCCAGCATCTGCATTTGCTCGGCGGTGACCACGTCGCCGGCCCGGATGATTTTCTGGTTTTGCTTGATCGTGATCATGACCGGGGGCACAGCGTCGCGGGCCGCCTGCCGCAGGGTGCGGGTGCGGGCCTCATTGTAGAATTTGTTCGGGCGCAGGTAATAATTGACTATTTCCCGGCCCAGCTGCACCACGGGGGCCGGCAGGCCGGTCAGGGCCAGCTGCTGGCCGATGCGTTCCTTCACCCGGTCCAGTTCGTCCTCACTGATGCCGCTGTTGGTATACAGGGTGACCTGTTTGACCAGCTCATTGCTCAGGGCCTGGTAATACCGGCTCTCCACCCCCAGGAGGTTTTGCAGGGCGGTTTCCTCCAGTTTAAAAGGCAGCACCGCTTTGAGCTGCTCCGCCCGGTCGCCCGTATGGGCTTCCTTGATGCGGCGCATATTGTCAATCAGCGTGGAGATGTTCTTAATCAGCACGCCCTGGACCTGCTCGTCCAGATCGTACTGCAGGGGCACCCCGGCCGCCGCCCGCTCGCGGCTTTCTTCGGTTTTGATCTTGTCTTCAAAAACCACGCTGTGCGGCGCAATGACATCATCCCGGGCCACTTCCCCCACCTTCAGGTTAACCTGCCGGGGCAAGTAATTGACCGAGATCAGCAAAGTGATCAAGAGAAAGAACAGACCCGCCGCCAGCCAGCGGCGGAACCGGCGTTGCCTGAATAAAAACAGCACCGCAGACCAGAGCTTTATAAAAAGGCGCAGCGACACACACACCACCTCATCTGTCTGCGGCGCTCTCCACCGCGTCATACGCTTTAACAATTTCCTGTACCAGAGGATGGCGGACAATGTCCGCAGAAGAAAGATACTGGAAAGATATACCGGACACTCTGGCCAGCACCTGGCGGGCGTGCACCAGACCGGAAAGCTGCCCTCTGGGCAGATCAATCTGCGTAATGTCGCCGGTGATCACGGCCCGGGAGCCGAAGCCCAGACGGGTGAGGAACATTTTCATCTGTTCGGTGGTAGTGTTCTGGGCTTCATCCAGAATAATATAGGCGTCATCCAGAGTACGTCCCCGCATATAGGCCAGGGGGGCGATTTCAATAATATTTTTCTCCAGGTACTTCTGGGTCACTTCAAAACCCAGCACATCATACAGGCTGTCGTATAACGGGCGCAGGTAAGGATTCACCTTTTCCTGCAGATCGCCCGGCAAAAAACCCAGCTTTTCCCCCGCCTCCACCGCCGGCCGGGTGAGCACCAACCGGTGCACCTCCTTGTTGCGCAGCGCCTTGATGGCCATGACCACCGCCAGATAGGTCTTGCCCGTACCGGCGGGACCAATGGCAAAAACAATATCGTTCTGGCGCAGGGCGGCAATATATTTTTGCTGGCCAATAGTCCTGGGTTTTACGGCCTTGCCCCGGGCTGTCACCAGGGCCACATCGCTGGCCAGATCGAGCAGGATGTTTTTTTGCCCGCTGCGCACCGCCCGCAGCACATAATTGATTTCGTGCAGCGTAATTCGGTTCCCGGCGGCATAATAGTTCTGCAGTTCATGGAAGATCTGCCGGGCCTGCTCCACGCCCTGCGAGCTGCCGATGATCACCAGCTCTTCCCCGCGGGCCACTATTTTTACCTGCAGGTTTCTCTCAATCAAGGCAATGTTTTCATCCTGCCGGCCGAAAATTTCCGCCACCGCTCCAATGTCCGACACTTTCAGTCTGGCTTCAATATGTTCAGTCAAAAGAATTTTCGCCCCCTGCACAACTGTGATCATGGTACAAACGCTTTTTCCAGGCCAATATCTTCACAGGTTTCGGCTGTAATATGCACTCTCACCACAGCCTCTGGATTTTTGCCCTTTACCTCCTGGACATCCAGCGCCTGCGGCTGCACCTGTGGCGGCAATTGTTTGTACAGGTCATCCATGGCCCGCTTCTGGGCCAGTGAGAGAGCCTGGGCGTGTGTACGCGTGATCACCCTGTTTTCCAGTTCAAGGTAACGCTGTGATATTATTTCGACGGGTAGCTTGATATTCCTTCCGGACAGCGTTTTTACCTCTTCGGCACAGCGAAAATGGCGAAAGGGGATATTTTCCTGCCCCGCTAACATTATAACCCTGCGGCCCATTTTAATACTATAGCGCCGGTACTGCCGCCCGGTTTCCGCCGTGACACTCTCCCGCAGCGGCGCTTCCCCGTACGCCTCGTACCAGACCCGGGCCCGCACAATGCCCCGGGCGTGCACATAGGCCGGCAGCGCGCTAACCTCGCCGGACGGGACATCCGGCCCCGCTGCGGCCGGCGGCACAATCCCCGAGATGAGCACCTGGCCGGCCGTCACCGCCTCGCCCTCGGCCACCACCGGGTTGCCGCTGATCACCAGCACCTCTTGCACCAAACCGGCCTTGACGGCCACCACGTGCGCCGGACCGGCGGCGGTGGCCGGCGGCAATTTTCTTTCCGCTACTAGAATATATGCTCTGATGCCGCTGATGCGCACTGCCACCCAGGACACCTGGGGCAGCTGTTCCTTCAAGGCCTTTTCCATTTTTCCCGTATCCAGCGTCCGGCGCCAAACGCCGGGCCTTAAACCGGCTTGTCCGGCCAGCTCCCGCACCACCCGGCTGGAGATCTGCTCATTGCCCTGCACCTCGATCCACCAGACAAAACCGGACAGAATATACAAACCCAGAAAAAAAACCGCCATGCCCAACAGCAGCACTTTGCGCCGCCGCATCCGGCTCCAGATAAAGGGCCAGCCTCCCCGGGGGCCAAACTTTAACCGGCAGCCGTGCTGTCTGGCCAGATGCCTTAAAGGATGCACCGCGCTGAGGCGCGTTTGAAAATGCAGTCTATTTTCGTCCAGACGCCGAATGTTCCACAGCAAAATGCCCCGGCTGGCGGCCTTGTTAATGTATTTTTCCATATTATGGCCAATCACCTCGATAGTGACAAAGCCCGTCAGAAAGGACAGCAGTCGGAACAGAAACACAACTCCACCCCCTACAGCTGATATTCAATGCTCCTCACGTTTCCTTCCACACAGATTTCATCGGGGAGAATATTGCGCAAAAGCAGGTCGCTGCCCGTGATGATCACCTGACCGGAACCTGTACTGATGCGCACCCTGTCCCCGGTATATTCCACTATGCCGCGGTGGTTTTCCACACTGACCTGCAGGTTGCCCACCGCCACAATGCGGGGCAGATCCATCAAAACATCACCGGGCAGTTCCATCCATTCCACCATGTGTTTTTTTATGCTCTGCCACCTGTTCCAGGCCATAAAAAACCCCTCCCGTTTCATGTATATGAAACGGGAGGGGACAAGATAACCGCAACCGATCCGGGACTGGTGCAGGCAACCCGGGAATCCATTAAGATGTTTTATCAATACACCTGCAGCGATAAATTTTTTATATCATGAGTATCAATATTTTTGTTAATCAAAAATAAGCGCAGTGGTATGATAGACCATGAACAGTCCGGTGCACAGGGGGTGGCCATCATGGCCGATATTAAATTGACCAGTTTAACCAGCACGGCCGGCTGAGCGGCCAAGGTGGGACCGGCCACCCTGGCGCAGGTGCTGCGCCATTTACCTGCCGCTCACAACCCCCGGCTGCTGGTAGGTCCGGAAACCAGCGATGACGCTGCTGTATACAAGTTGAGCGACGACCTGGCCATCATCCACACGGTGGACTTTTTCACCCCGGTGGTGGATGACCCGTATCTCTTTGGGCAAATAGCCGCCGCCAATGCTTTAAGCGATATTTATGCCATGGGCGGTGAGCCGCTGCTGGCGCTGAACATTGTCTGTTTTCCCGGCTGCCTGCCCGTGGAAGCGCTGGCCGCAATGCTGCAGGGCGGCGCCGACAAGGTGCAGGAAGCGGGAGCCATCGTGGGCGGCGGCCACACCATCCAGGACAACGAGCCCAAATACGGCCTGGCCGTTACCGGCATTGTCCATCCCGACCGCCTGATCAGCAATTCCACCGCCCGGCCGGGCGATCTGCTGGTGCTGACCAAGCCGGTGGGCAGCGGGATCATCAATACAGCCGCCCGGGGCGATCTGGTGGCGGAAGAGCACCTGCGCCGGGCCTGGCACTGGATGAGCCGCTTGAACAAACACGCGGCAGCGGCCTGCCGGGATACGGCTACCGCATTGACCGACATTACCGGTTTTGGCCTTTTGGGTCATACCGCGGAAATGGCCCGGGCCAGCCAGGTGTCCATCACGATGCAGTTCAGCGCCGTACCCCTGCTGCCCGGAGCGCTGGAAATGGCCCGCATGGGGCTTATTCCAGCCGGCGCTTATGCCAACCGGGAGTATTTGCAGGAGGAAGTGGATTTCTCCGCCCAACCGGGTCCGGCCGAACAGGCTCTGCTCTACGACCCGCAAACCTCGGGCGGCCTGCTGATTGCGGTTTCCCCCGCCCATCTCGCCCGCCTACAGGAAAAACTGCAGGAAAACGGCGACCTGGCGGCCGTGATCGGCGAGGTCACGCCCCGCAGAAATAAATTGATCTCGGTCATATAGGAGGATGGGCTGATGTCCAAACGTATCGTGGACTGCCGGGGCCTGGCCTGTCCCCGGCCGGTGCTGGAAACCCGCAGCGCCCTGCAAAATGCCGGGGAAAGCACTGTGGAAATTATTGTGGATAACGCTGTGGCCAGAGAAAATGTGTCCATGTTCCTGAACAATGCGGGCGAAAAATATACCTGTGCGGAAAAAGACGGGCTGTACTATATCACGGTGACCCGGAACAGCCAGTCTGCCGCTCCCGCACCGGCTGAACAGCCGGCCGGCGGCAGCGCCAGCGCCCCCGCCTATCTGATCACCACCAGTACGCTGGGACAGGGGGCGCCCGACCTGGGTCAAACCCTGATGAAAAGCCTGCTGGTCACCCTGGCGGAAAGCGATCCCGCTCCCCGGGCGTTGCTTTTCTTAAACAGCGGGGTGTTTCTCACCTGCCAGGGTTCGCCCGTGCTGGAGCAGCTGGAAAAAATTCAGCAAAAAGGCACCACCATCATCTCCTGCGGTACCTGCCTGGACTATTACAAACTGAAGGAAAAGCTGACTGTGGGACAGGTGGGCAACATGCTGCAGATCAAAGAGCTGCTCACCGCGGCCGGCCAGGCCATCACCATAGCTTAATGCGACGCCCGGGCGCTTATCCCGGCGCCTCCGGGCGGGGACGGGGCACGGCCGGGCCGGCCCTGCGGCGGGCCAGCCAGTGATACACCGGAATGCCCAGTATGGTGACGACAACTCCATACAGGGCATTCAGCGTATCGGTGCTCAGGGTGGCATACAATATGTACAGGCCCCCCAGTATGCCCAGGCCGGGCACCACCGGGTAGAGCGGCACTTTGTAGGGCCGGGGCAGTTCCGGTTCCCGCCGGCGCAGGAGCACCACGCCCACCATCCCCATGACGAAAAAAATATACATGGTGAAGACCACCAGATTGGTCAGCGCATCAAAAGTGCCGGTAATGATATAGAGAGTGGCCAGCACGGTTTGTAAAATAAAGCTGTTGGTGGGCGTTTGGTAAGGGCTCAGTTTGGTCAGAAATGGCGGAAAATCCCCTTCCTGAGCCATGGCGTAGGGAATGCGCGGATCGGTGAGCACATGCCCGTTCAGACAGCCGAAAATAGAGATCATGATTCCAATGGCCAACAGCGTGGCCCCAAAAGAACCAAACAGCTCGCTGCTGACCAGGTTGATCGCCCGGGTGCCCGCTGCAGCGATCTGCTCCAGGGGCAGTGTGCGCACAATGGCCAGATTCACCGTTATGTACACGGCCGCCACCAGCAGGATGCCCCCAATGATGGCCAGAGGCAGATCGCGGCGGGGCTTTTTCATTTCCCCGCTGATATTGCCAATGGTAATCCAGCCGTCATAAGCCCAGAGCGTGGCAATCAGCGCCGCAGAAAAGCCGGCCCCGCTAAATCCCGCCCCGGCGGGGCTGGCCGGGCTGCCGGCTGGTCGGGCCAAAGCCACCCCGATAATGGCCAAAATGGGCAGCAATTTGGCCGCGGTGGATACGGTCTGGATATAACCACCATACCGGGCCCCGAAATAGTTGGATACCGTCAGCACCAGCAGCACGAGCAGGGCCACCACTTTCATCAGCACATCGGACATGGGCCAGAACACCTGCACCTGGGTGGCGAAAATGATCGCCAGAGCGGCTATGGTGCCCGGGCCCACAATCATGGTATAAATCCAGCCATACAAAAAAGACCACTGGCGGCCGTAGATGCGGTACAGCCAGGCATAGAGCCCGCCGGTGCGGGGAATGGATGCGGCCAGTTCGGCAATGGTCAGCCCGGCCAGCAGGGTAATGGCTCCCCCCAGCACCCAGGCCAGCAGGCCCCAGGTCAGGTCGCCCGTAGAAGCAAACACTTTGCCTGGCTTAAAAAAAACCCCCGAGCCGATCACCAGACCCACCACAGTAGCTATGGCTGGCAAAAGGCCGATTTCCCTTTTCAGCCCCTCCGGAATTTCCACGGTCTCTTGCCCCGCTTTCATCTGCTTTTCTGCCCCCTTTTTGATTATTTTCCCCTCCGGCCCCCCGTAAATGTAAAAAGGCCGCTGACACAATCTGTCAGCAGCCTCACCATCAGGGCAATATTACCTGACTTCCACAACCTCTTTGACTTCCGGCACTTCCTGCTTGAGCACCCGCTCAATCCCCATTTTCAGGGTATAGGTCGCGCCGGGTCACCCACCGCAGGCGCCTTTCAGCTTGACCTGTACCACTCCGTCATCGGTGACGTTAACCAGTTCCACATCGCCGCCGTCGCGCTGTAGAAAAGGACGCACTTTGGCCAGAGCAGCTTCCACTTTTTCCCGCACCACAATTACCTCCCTTCTGTGCTTGAAAGTATTATAACCGCTACTCACAGACCATTATGTGAGAGGCAGTCCAACGGCATACTCAGTTTATTTTACTCCCTTTGCCGCCGGCTGGCAAACCATTAATTAGCAGGTCGAGCAGATCAAAGAAATAATAGAAAATATCCACCATAACCCATTCTTATTCCTGCCGGCTTAATTATAAATGTATTTTATTTGATTAATCAAATATTTATATCTATACTACTCGCAGGAATACTCCAGAGCAGGAGGGAATTAAACTTGAGTGACTACAGACAAATGTGGGCCGACCTGGGGCTGGATCTGGAAGCTCATGACCGGCTGCTGGAGGCTCTGCCGCCAACCTACCACGATGTGTACCTGACCCAGCCCCATCGCCCGCGGGGGATGGAATATTTCGACTTTGTGGTCAACGAGATTCACGGGTTGCGCATCCAGGAACTGCAGCAGCACAAACAGCAGGGAGGCAAAGTCATCGGCACTTTTTGCGTCTTCGTGCCTGAAGAAATCATCCGCGCGGCCGGCGGCATCTGCATCGGTTTGTGCTCCGGCCTGGAGACCGGCAGCGGGGAAGTGGATAAAGTGCTGCCCCGGCAGGTCTGCCCGTTAATCAGGTCCTTCATGGGCTTTAAACTGGGCAAAATATGCCCCTATTTTGAATCCTGCGACCTGGTAGTGGGCGAAACCACCTGTGACGGCAAAAAGAAAGCGTTTGAACTGCTGGCCGATTACATCCCGGTGCACGTTATGGAAACACCCCAGATGAAGCGGGAACGGGATTATCAATTCTGGCGCGAGGAAATCAAAGAATTTGCCGCGAAAATAGAAGAAATCACCGGACAGAAAATCACGGCCGCCAGTCTCAAACAATGCATCAGCGACACCAATGCCAAAAGGCGGGCCCTGCTGCGTCTGGCCGGCCTGCGCCGCCACAGACCCGCTCCCATCAGCGGCAAGGACAGCCTGCTGATAGAGCAAATCGCCATGTACGACGATGTGGCCAGGTTTACCCAGCAGGTCAACCGGCTGTGCGATGAGCTGGAAGAAAGAGTTAAGGCCGGCACCGGAGTGGCTCCGGCAAAGGCGCCCCGCCTCATTGTTTCCGGCACTCCCATGGCCATTCCCAACTGGAAGGTGCCCCACATTATTGAAAGCACCGGAGCAGTGATTGTGGCGGAAGAAATGTGCACCGGCCTGCGCTATTTCGAAGGCCTGGTACCGGAAGATGCCAGCAGCCTGGAGGAAGCCTACGCCGGCCTGGCCCGGAGATACCTGAACATCAACTGCGCTGTCTTCACGCCCAACACCGACCGCACCCAGCGCATCATGGAACTGGTGCAGGAGTATCAGGCCGATGGCGTCATCCATGTCAGCCTGTCCTTCTGCGACCCCTACAGCATTGAAGCCAACCGAGTGGAAAAAGCCTGCCGTCAGGCCGGCATACCCTTGCTGAAACTGGAAACCGACTACGGCCAGGAAGACACGGAACAACTCAAAACCAGAGTTGAGGCTTTCCTGGAAATTTTGAAGTAAAGGCAGGAGAGGATATTTATGCGCCGGGCAGGGGTGGATATTGGTTCACGCACTATCGCCATCGTGGTGCTGGAAAACGAACAAATCATCTATTCCCGGGTGGTGGATACCGGGTACCAGCCCAATGAAACCGCGGCCGCCCTGCTGGCCCCCTTCAACGCGCCAGTGGTGGCCACGGGCTACGGACGGCATGCCGCCCGGGCCAGCTTTGCCCGGGAGATCATTACGGAAATCAAGGCCCATGCCCTGGGCGCGGTCCATTTATTTCCCCAGGCGCGCACCATCCTGGACATCGGCGGTCAGGATACCAAAGCCATCCTGCTCAGTCCCCAAAAAACCGTGGTCGACTTTGTGATGAATGATAAATGTTCGGCCGGCACAGGTAAATTTTTGGAAGTGATGGCCGCGGCCCTGGGCTTTGCGATTGGGGAAATTGGCCCGGCTGCTCTCACCGGCCAGCCCGGGCTCAAGATCAGCAATATGTGCACTGTATTTGCGGAATCCGAAGCCATCTCCCTGCTGCACCGGGGCACACCCCGCCAGGACATCGCCCTGGCCCTGCACCGCGCGGTGGCCGAGCGGGCAGCCGCCCTGCTGAAAAAAATTGGTTTTACGCCCCCCCTGGTTTTCACCGGCGGGGTGGCCCGGAACCCCTGTCTGGTCCAACTGCTCGCCGAAATGCTGGAAACCACCGTCTATGTACCCCCTGCCCCCCAGATCGTGGGGGCACTGGGCGCGGCTCTGCACTGCGCCACCCTGGAATGACATTAAAACCCCGGCGGCTTAAAACACCGCCGGGGTTACCTTATTCCAGGGTTAACTTATTCATTGATCTTTACCTGAATGGTGGCCATGGTCACGGCATCTTCCAGACTGCGCAGCTTATTCTCGGCCAGCGCCTTTTCCTGCTGCAGGTTTTCCGGCGCCGCGCTGGCTACCCGGGCCTCACCCGGCCCGGACGACTGTTTTTGTTCCAGCTCCTGCAGGGTGTTCACCGCCTGGTAGTAATCCGCTGTCACATCCTGACCAACCATTTTCTTGTCCATGACAATGCCCATATTCTGCAGCACACCGTACACCTTGTCAAACTTGCTCACAGGCACTTTCAGCACCATGCTGGCATTGTCGTTGTCCCCCTGCACCGCCACCATACCGCCGTTGCGCCAGGCCAGCTCGGAAACCGCCTCGGTGACTTCGTCCACATCACTCACCGCCAGGCTCAATACCGCCTGCCGGATCACCTTGGGCGCAACCACAGCCGGATTAGCCGGGGCACCCTCCGGTGCGGGCGCTGTCTGCGGGCCGGCAGGAGCGCTTTGCGGACCGGCCGCACTGCCGGTTTTATGGCCGGTGGAACTCTCTCGCTGCCCATTTTGCACCTGAGCCGTTCCGGGATGCAGAGCCACACTCCGGCTCTCGCTCTTCCCGGGGGCTTTCCCCGGCTCCTGGACAGACGGCACAGTGTTTCCTTTAGCAGCAGGCTGCTGCACCGCAGCGCCGGAACCAGACCCGGCCGGCTGCTTGCTCCCGTCCTGGCCCGGACTTACCGCCACAGTATGCTGCGCCGGCCGGGAAGCGGGCTCCCGCCAGAAATCAGCCAGATTGAGCATGCCGAAGGATAACAGAGCCACCGCCGCCACCGCTGCGGTTTTAAACCACTTGCTCTGGGCCACCCTGCTCCAAAAGCCAGACGCGGTATTGATACCGGTCATGGCATACCGGGCCTGCAGGGCCTGATGCAGCCGGTGATGGAATTCGGGCGGCGGTATGATCACGGGCAAATCGCGCAGCATATCCACAACCTGCCGCAATTCCCCGTATTCTTTGCGACAACCCGGACAGCGGGCCAGGTGTTCCTCAACTGTTGCAGCCAGGGAGGGGGGCAACCGGTGGTCGATGTACTCGGACAGCAATTCGCTGATCCGGTTGCAGTCCATACCACATCCCTCCTTTACCTGGCTAGACGTGCAGTCCCGGCTAAATGTTCCCTGGTTTGACCAAGAAATTTTCGTTTTAGCGCCTGTCTGGCCCGGTTTAAACGAGATTTTACCGTGCCCAGCGAACAATCCAGAGCCGCCGCAATTTCCTCATAAGATAGCTGCTGCACTTCCCGCATGATCAAGACTATTCTATATTCGTCGCTCAGTTCCAGCAAAAAGCTCTGCATTTGTTCCTGTAGTTCTTTTTTTTCCAGCACCTCTTCGGGCATCTCCTGTTCGTTGTCGGAAGAAAGCGCGAAACCGGGCTGTTCGATCATTTCGTCAAGCGATATTTTTTTTTGCCTTTGCTGCTTTCTCAGTTCATCACGACAAACATTGGTGGCTACCCGGTACAGCCAGGTGGCAAAGCTGGCATCGCCCCGGTAGGTATGTACGGATTGATACAGTTTGATGAAGGTCTCCTGGGTCAAATCACCAGCATCGGCATGGTTACCTACAAAACGGTAGGCCAGATTGTATATTTTACTTTCGTAACGCTGCACCAGGACGGAAAATGCCGCATGGTCTCCCTTTTTCGCCCTGTTCACCAGCTCGAGATCGCTCAATTTATCTAAAGGTGACAGTTAACCATCACCCCTTTCTATCTACTGGAAAAAACCGCTGGACCAGCCGCCGCGTTGACAATCTATACAAAATTAGTTTAGCACTTAAACATTCGACATACTAAACAATTATCCTGCTGGCATGATCTAGCAACAAGCAGCACGATTGGCAGCGATTGCCGGGCGCAAAATTATTAACCACCACGAAAATTATTAACCACCTTGACAAGTAAAAAGGTTACTTGTTATACTATGAATTGCTTTAAGCCAATTTATATAAATGCCGAAGTGGCGGAACTGGCAGACGCAGCGGACTCAAAATCCGCCGGGGCTCACCCCCCGTGTGGGTTCGACTCCCACCTTCGGCACCAGGAAACACAAGGCTTCCGGAATATTAGCCGGAAGCCTTGTTGTTTTGCTTTGAGGCCGGTTGCCGCCCAATTGCCGCCCAAAACCAGAGGGTTTCTCCCGAAACCTTCTTATACCTCCTTTGTGGCCCATTTGCTTTTGGTGCCACCAAACAGCAAACCAGCCCCCGTTTGGGCGGAGGCTGGTTTGTTGCTTGTTGCTTATTATACCTTATGCCCTTTATGCCCTTTGCTCAGACTGCCGGGCAGCAACTGCCGCCAGCACCGCCACAATTATTCCAGTGATTAACAACACTGTGGTCGCACCCTGGGCGGCTGTGGCCGCTGCCGCTTTGGCCTGGGCTATGGCTTCCGGAATTATGCCGGGGAAGACATACGCCTGCAGCATGGACAGCATACCAATAAAGGTAGTAAACAAAATACTGTGGGCGATGGTGAAACGGAACAAATCCCCTTCCTTACCCACCAGGCCGGTGGAAGCGCAGCCCACAGCAATACTCTGGGGCGAAATCATCTTACCGGCCACACCGCCCGAACTGTTGGTAGCCACTGCCAGCACCGGGTTAATGCCCATGGATTCGGCGGTGACCTTCTGCATATTGCCAAACAGTGCGTTGGCCGAGGTATCACTGCCGGTAATCAAAACACCCAGCCAGCCCAGAAAGGCGGACATAAAGGGGAACAGCGCGCCGGTAACAGTAAAGGCCTGGCCCAGGGTAGGTGTAATGCCCGACCAGTTAGCTACATAGGCAAAGGCCAGCACGCTGGCTATGGTCAACAGAGCAAACCGCAGGCTCTTCAAGGTCTCCCAGAAGGTGCGACAGAACATAGCCGGACTGATCCGCAAGATCAGTGCGGTAATAACCGCTGCCAGCAGGATGGAGGTTCCCGTAGCCTGCAACCAGTTGAACTTGAATACTACAGCCACCGGCTTGCCCCCGGCAATGATCAACTGGTCTATGGCCATGGGGAATTTCAAGGTATATTTATCCAGCAAAGCCTTGACATTGTTTAATCCCCAGTCGCCAATCAGGACGGTCAGTATAATAAAGGGCGACCAGGCTTTGAAAATAACTCCCGGACTATGTCTTTTTACCTGCAAAGTAGCCGGCGGCTCATCCTTAAACCGCCACACGCTCCTGGGTTTCCAAACCCGCAGAAACAGAACCAGGGAAATGATGGAAAGCAGAGAGGCAATAATATCGGGCAACATGGGGCTCAGATAGTTGGCCGAAAACCACTGACCCAGGGCAAAGGATACCCCGGAAACCAGAATGGCCGGCAATACTTCTATGGTCTTTCTCCAGCCGGCCATAATGAATACCAGCCAGAAGGGTACCATCACAGTCAAAAAAGGCAGCTGGCGGCCCACCATCTTGCTGATTTGCATGGCCTCAATACCGGTTACCGCCCCGGCAGTAATAATGGGAATGCCCACACCGCCAAAAGCCACCGGAGCAGTATTGGCAATCAGGCAAATCCCGGCAGCGTACAGCGGGTTAAATCCCAGGCCGACCAGCATGGCCGCAGAAATGGCCACCGGTGTGCCAAAACCGGCCGCCCCTTCTAAAAATGCTCCAAAGGAAAAAGCAATCAGCAGAGCCTGCAAACGCCGGTCATCAGTAATTGAAGCAATGGAATCCTTAATGATTTCAAACTGCCCGGTTTTCACCGTCAAATTATACAAAAAGACTGCCGTGATCACAATCCAACCGATCGGCCAGAGCCCAAACAATGCCCCGTAGGCTGCAGCGCCCAGGGCCAGTCCGGCCGGCATCTGGTGTACCATGATGGCTATGCCAATAGCAATAAGTGCCGTAATCAAACCCGCCCAGTGACCTTTCATACGCATGATGGCCAGGGCAAAAAACAGGAAAAAGATGGGCAGTGCATCCACCAGTGCCGAAAGAGCTATGTTACCCAGTGGATTGGTCACCATTTCCCAGGTCATTGCCAGACAACCTCCTTTTTTAACAAATCAAGGCACTAACTTTTCCCCCAACCGCATCTACTTTTTCCCCCAATGTTTTCACGCGCTTACGCGCCTATCTAGTAACACACCACCTCGCAATCCCAATATTTTAAATTGCCACCGAAACCCACCAGCAGTTAACGCCAGGCGACCATATTAACTATTGACCATGTGGTATTTTGGTATGACCACCATATCATCACGCTTTTTGTTATTCTATAAATTTTCACATTTTCCTGCAGTTTGAGCAAAAGATAATACAAAATTTTTTTTGAATTAGTCGCCAATACCCTGCAGGATTTCTTCTGGGGGTGCCGAATACCTCTATATACCAGGTGGCCTGACCACCATATCACATGCCACCGAAACACTTTACCTAATTTGAAATATAAGGCAGGTGAGCATAAACTTGTCCAATATTGATGCAGCTACTTTAGAACTGGTTAAAGTTCTGGGGCAGGAAAATGTGCATACTTCTTATGAAACCCTGCTTTGCTACTCCTACGATGCTACTCCAGACCTGCCGGTTCGGTTGCCTGAGGTTGTGGTCACACCCGGCTCTACCTCACAAGTGATCGATGTAGTCAAAATTGCCCGCCGCTATAAAATGCCTGTATACCCCCGTGGTGCGGGCACCAATTTGAGCGGCGGTTGTGTGCCTGTACATGGTGGCATTGTTTTATCTACCATAAAGATGAATAAAATACCGGAAATCGACCCGGATAACCTGGTAGCAACCGTACAGCCGGGGGTGATCATTCAGGATTTAAACAATGCCGCCCAACCCCATGGTCTGATGTACCCTCCCGACCCGGGTACGGTTAACACAGCGACCATGGGGGGAAGCGTTGCTGAATGCTCGGGTGGTTTAAGGGGGCTCAAGTACGGTGTTACCAAGCACTATGTTATGGGCCTGGAAGTAGTGCTGGCCGATGGCCGGGCAGTGTTTTTCGGCGGCAAAACTGTAAAAAACGTTACCGGTTACGACATGGTGCGGCTATTTACTGGCTCGGAGGGCACTTTAGGAATAATCACCCAAATAATTGTCCGGCTCATCCCCATACCAGAGGCGCGCAGTTCCATGCTGGCTGTTTATGCCGACCTGCGCGACGCTGGCAATACCATTCGGGACATTATCCGGCACAAGGTAATTCCTGCTACAATGGAAATTATGGATCAAACCACCATCCGCGCAGTGGAAGGCTATGCCCGCGTAGGGCTGCCTACCGCAGCCCGAGCTGTACTGCTCATTGAAGTTGATGGTATGCCCGAGGTAGTCCAGCGGGAAGAACAGATTGTCCTGCAGGTGATTAAACAAAACAACGGCCAGGTCACTCTGGCCCAAAACACTCAGGAGAGGGATAAACTCTGGGCTGCTCGCCGGGCCGCCCTGCCGGCCCTGGCCCAACTTAAACCAACCACCATTCTGGAAGATGCTACCGTACCCCGCAGCAAAATTACCGATATGTTGCTGGCAGTTGAAGAAATTGCCCGCAAGTATAACCTGACCATTGGTACTTTTGGTCATGCCGGAGACGGTAATCTGCATCCCACTATTCTTACCGACAGCCGCAACCAGGAAGAAATGCCCAGAGTACACAAAGCAGTTGAGGAAATCTTTCAAAAAGCACTGGCCCTGGGGGGCACCCTTTCGGGCGAGCATGGTATTGGCCTGGCCAAAGCCCGCTTTATGATTAACGAACTGGGACCAAACGGGCTGGATGTAATGGCCAGTATAAAAAAAGCTCTGGATCCGGATGGTTTGCTCAACCCGGGCAAAATCTTCCCGCCTTCTATCTACAATGAGGGATATAAATATGGTTAAGGATCATAGCCTGGCTTTATTGACAGAAGAAGCACACCGGTGTATGAAATGCGGCAACTGTCAGGCGGTTTGCCCCATTTATAAGACAGTCCAAAATGAGATGGGGGTAGCCAGAGGCAAAATCCACCTGGCGCAATTAATCTTTAATAAAGACCAGAAAGCACTTAACCGCAATATGCAACGTCTTTTTGAGCTCTGTCTAAATTGCATGGCCTGCAGTGAAAATTGCCCGTGTGGTGTCCAGGCCGACCAGATCATCCTGGCCGCCAGAGCTTTTCTGGTCAGGGAACTAGGTTTGCCCGCCGGGAAAAGGTTTGCCATGCAAATATTATCTCATCCCCTGTATGCACAGCTGGCGGCAGGAACCTTATGTAAAGCCCAGGGACTCTTCTTTAAAAAGGTACCTGGCGGTATGAAGGCGCGCTTTCCTCTGCCTGTCAGCGGCCTGGATTTTAGGAGAGTGCTGCCTCCCCTGGCGGCCGTCCCCTTTTTAAAACAGGCCCCGGAATGTCTGCAGGTCAGTCCATCCCGCCTGAGGGTGGCCTTTTTTGCCGGATGTGTTACCAACTTCATCTACCCCGGCGTGGGCACTGCTATGCTTGAGCTGATGCAAAGCCACCAAATTGAGGTGGTTGTACCCCCACAGCAACATTGCTGCGGTACCCCGCTGTTAATCCACGGTGACCGGGAAACGGCCCGACAAATGGCCCGCTCGCACATCGATATTTTTTCACAGATAAGTGATCTGGACGCCATCGTCACTGTTTGCGGTACCTGTGGTGAAGCCTTTACCAGGTACTACCCGGAACTTTTACAGGACAGCCCGGCAGAATATGAAAATGCCCGGCAGCTGGCCGCCAAAACCTGTGATGTCAGTCAATTTTTTAGTTCCCTGGCCCCCCTGGACAGGCAGAAATTGAAGCCACTCCAGCTCAAGGTTACCTATCACAGCCCCTGTCACCTGACCAGAGGAATGAGAGTGAAAGAGCAGGCTATTGAGTTGATTAAACAAATTCCCGGCGTGGAATTTGTGCCCCTGCGGGAAGCAGAACGTTGTTGCGGCGGTGCCGGCTCCTTCAGCCTAACCCATTACGAGCTGTCGCGACAGATTTTGCAACAAAAAATTAATAATATCGCCGCCAGCCAGGCTGACGCCGTAGTCACCGGCTGCGGTGCCTGCCGGATGCAAATAGCTGATGGGCTGGCCCAGCAGAATATGCCGGTCAAAATCCTGCACACTGTAGAACTCCTGGCTTCTGCTCTTCAAGGCAACCAGTAAGACTGTACGGATGATTGACCAGCCACCCGGCATAAAAATCATAGTATAGTACGTTCATACGCTCATGACCTGTAACATGAACCCGGGAAAAATACCGGCATATTACCGCCATGTGGTATGACCATCACATCTATATACCTGATTAAACAGACAACTCATGATTAACCTTCTGGAGGTGTAAATTTCTATGCACATTGCTGTACTGATCAAGCAAGTTCCGGGCACGGACAATGTCAAAATGGATCCGGAAACCGGGGTAATGATCCGCACCAATAAAAACAATGTGATCAACCCTCTGGATGAAAACGCTCTGGAGGAAGCCATCCGCATAAAGCATGCCCTGCCCGGCACCAAAATAACCGCCATCTCCATGGGGCCGGAATCGGCCCTGAAGGCACTGCGCGAAGCGATAGCCATGGGCGCCGACCAGGCTGTACTGATCTCGGGTCGGGCCTTTGCCGGCTCGGACACCATCGCTACCGCCCGGGTACTCAGCGCGGCCATTCACAAAGCCGGACCGGTAGATCTTGTCCTGTGCGGTGAACGGGCCACAGACGGCGAGACCGGCCAGACCGGCGCCATGGTGGCAGCCATGCTGAACATACCTGTGCAAACCTATGTCAGCAAAATTGATCTTGACCAAACCGGTCATGGTTACCAGTTAACTGTAAGGCGCATTGTCGAGGGTGGTTTTGAAGTGGTCAGTGTACCCTGTCCGGCCCTGATCACAGTGGTCAAAGATATTAACATCCCCGGTCTGCCCACTCTAAATGGTAAAATCCGGGCCCGGCAAACCGAAATTCCCATCTGGGGTCCGGAAGACCTGGGTTTGGAGAAGTCCCAGCTGGGCCTCACTGGCTCACCCACCCGGGTGGTGAAGATTTTCAGTCCCAGGCTGGCCCGCGATACAGCCATGCTGCGGGAGGATGGCAGCGGCAGCAGTATTCAGCAATTGCTAGACCATCTGCGCCAAAAAGAAATTATTTAAATCGACATGCAAGTCATAAGGAGGTAGCCAGAATAATGAGTACCAGTCCATACAGCGGCGTCTTTGTACTGGGTGAACAAAAAGATGGCCAGATCCGCAGCGTTACCTACGAGCTGCTCAATCGGGGGCGGACGCTGGCCGACCGGCTGGGGACATTCCTGGCCTGTGTGATCCTGGGAGACGAGGTGCGCAACCTGTCCGAATTGCTTTACCGGGGAGCCGACAAAGTGTTTTATATTAAACACCCCTCTTTAGCCAACTTTTTGCCCGGCACTTATACCAATGCCCTGGTCCAACTGTTTTTGGAAGAAAAACCCGACATTGTCGTGGCCGCCGCCTCCACCACCGGGCGTACCGTAATGCCCCTGGTAGCGGCCAAATTGCTCACCGGGCTGACAGCCGATTGCACTGTGCTGGATATTGACCCGCAGGAAAAAATCCTCCTGCAAACCCGCCCGGCCATTGGCGGCAATATCATGGCCACCATCAAGACTCCCTGCACCAGACCCCAAATGGCCACTGTAAGGCCCAAATCCTGCCCGCCGGCAGCCCGGGATGAAAGCCGGACGGGGGAAATTATTGAAAAATGCTATGCAGACGCTATTTTTAACACTCCGGAAAGGTTTGTACAATTCATCCGCGATCTCAGCCGGGAAGTGGATATCCAGGAAGCGGACATTATTGTGGCCGGCGGCAAGGGACTGAAAAACAGAGAAGGCTTCAAGCTGGTGGAAGAACTGGCCGCCGTGCTGGGGGCCGGCGTGGGCGCCACCCGCGATGCCGTAGAACTGGGCTGGATATCCTACCCCCACCAGATCGGCCTGAGCGGCAAGACGGTAGCCCCCCGCCTGTATATTGCCGTGGGCATATCGGGTAAAATTCAGCACCTGGCTGGTATGCAGACCTCGGAAATTATTGTCGCTATTAACAAAGACCCCGAGGCACAAATTTTTAAAGTAGCCGATATTGGCATTGTAGCCGATGCTTTTGATGTACTGCCGGCCTTAATCAGGGAACTGAAGAAAGCTAAAGCTGCCTGCTAAAGGAGGAAATGGCCATGGCCCATCCATACAAATACAATCCGGTAACCAGGGAAATTTTACAGCAGCTGCAAGAAATCGTAGGACCGCAAAACGTGGTTGTGGATGAAGAAAAAATGGAAGTTTACAGCCGGGATGAGGTCTCGGAAGCCATGTGGCAAAAGATGCCCGAAGTGGTGGTCAAGCCGGAAACGGCTGCTCAAATTGCCGCGATCATGCGTCTGGCCAATCAAGAATTAATCCCGGTTACTCCCCGGGGCGCCGGTACCGGGCTCTCGGCCGGTGCCGTGCCCATGCTGGGCGGCATTCTCCTCTCCCTGGAGAGAATGAACAAAATCCTGGAACTGGACCGGGAAAACCTTTTTATGGTGGTAGAACCGGGGGTGACCACCGGAGAAATTCAAAAAACGGCTATGGAACACGGCCTGTTATACGCCGGTGACCCCTGCAGTGCGGACAGTTCCTTTATCGGCGGCAACGTGGCTGAAAATGCCGGTGGCAATAAAGCGGTAAAATACGGCTGCACCTCCCGCCACGTCTATGGACTGGAAATTGTCACCCCCCAGGGAGAAATCACCACTTTTGGCGGCAAGTGCGTAAAAGACGTCACCGGCTATGACATTGTGCACCTGATGGTGGGATCGGAAGGCACTCTGGGTATAGTTACCAAGATCTACTTAAAACTAATGCCTTTGCCCAAATACACTGCCGACCTGCTGGTGCCCTTTGACAGCATGGAAAAAGCCATCGAGGTTGTACCCAAAATCATGGCCAACGGCGGCATTATTCCCACCTGTCTGGAGTTTATGGATAAATATTCTATCAAAGCGGCCGAAATGTACTTGAACCGCCAGCTGCCTTACAGCGATGCAGCAGCCTATGTAATCATCGAAGTTGACGGATCTTCAGAAAAACAAGTTGAGGATGACTACGAAACCATTGGCCGCCTCTGCCTGGAAAACGGAGCACTGGAAGTATTTGTAGCCGACAACCTTTCGGCCCAGGAAAAAATCTGGAAATCCCGTAAATGCTATGCCGAAGCGCTGCGCATGCTCAGTCCAGTCTATTGCATGGAAGATATTGTGGTGCCCATCAGTAAAATACCCGAAGCCCTGAAGGAAATTGAGCGCATTGCGGAAAAATATGCGGTTAAAATTCCCAGTTGCGGCCATGCCGGCGATGGTAACATCCACTGCACCCTGCTGAAAGAAGACCGGGACGAACCCACCTGGCACGATTTAAAAGAAAAAGTCCTGGATGAAATCTACAGCATGGTTTACCGTCTGGGCGGCAATCTGTCGGGCGAACACGGCATTGGCGCCAAGCGCAAGGAGGCCATGAGCAAATATGCCGATCCGGTACAACTCAAGATACTGCAATCCATCAAAAAAGCCCTGGACCCCAACTGGATCTTGAACCCCGGGAAAATTTTTGATCCACCGGCTCAACTGTAATATTTTTCCCAGGCTCGCACTGCTGCGGGCCTTTTCCTTTATCCCGAAGTGTTACCCACGGCATACTTCCTTTTATCCGCAAAAAGGATATTTGTGATTTGATGAGAATACTTTTTTAAGATATTTTTCAGGGAAGGTAGACCCATGAAAGTTGACATCAACGCCCTGGACAAAATAATCAAAAACTTGATTAATATCATTGAAAACAGCCAGGAAGAGATTTACAATATTGCTGAAAACGCCCGCCAGGAATACCAGCGGGTGCGCCAGGATATCGAGCAAATCCGCCAGGAAGTAAGCATAACCATTCAGGAAGTGGACCGGCTGGAAGTAGCCGAGCGCAGGGCCCGGCTGCGGCTGATGGAAGTGAGCCGCAACTTTAAGCACTATTCGGAAGAAGACATCAAAAACGCCTACGAAACCGCCCAGTCCATCCAGATTGAGCTAATCAAGCTGCGGGAGAAAGAAAAAACCCTGCGCTTCAAAAGAGACCACCTGGAGCTCAGCCTGAGGCGCCTGCAGGAAACCGTGGAGCGAGCGGAAAGGATGGTTTCCCAGGTGGGCATGGCCATGCAGCTTTTGCGCCATGATCTTACCGTACTCAGCGAAAAACTGGGAAATATATCTAATATACAGCAGCTGGGCCTGTCCATCATTCTGGCCCAGGAGGAAGAACGCAAAAGGGTGGCCAGAGAAATTCACGACGGACCGGCCCAGTCTCTGGCCAATATTGTCATGCGGGCCGAATTTTGTCTGAAATTGCTGGAACTCAATCCCGAACTGGTGCGCAATGAACTCACCGCCCTGCAAAGTCTGGTCCGGCAAAGTCTACAGGATGTGCGCAAAATTATCTTTGACCTGCGCCCCATGGTACTGGATGATCTGGGTCTAGTGCCGGCCGTAAAAAGGTACCTGGAAGAATTCAAAACCCGGGACAATATTAATTACGAGTTCGTCCTCAGGGGCCAGGAACGGCGCCTGGAAACCACACTGGAAGTGGCCGTTTTCCGCATTATCCAGGAGGCCCTGAACAATATCAAAAAGCACGCCGGGGCCTCTTTTGTGCTGGTAAAGCTGGAGCTGGCCCAATCCAGAATCAACGTATCGGTTAAAGACAATGGCTGCGGTTTTACCCCGGAAACAGTACTGCCCCGCCCGGACGGCAGCGGTTTTGGGCTGCGGGGCATCAGAGAGCGCCTGCAATTGCTAAATGGAGGTATCAGCATACATTCCGCCCCGGGGAAGGGAACCGAACTCAGCTTCTGGGTGCCTGCTAATGACAACTTGGGAGGATAGGAGCATGTCCATAAAACTGCTCATTGCCGACGACCATGCTTTGATCAGAGAAGGTTTGCGCAAAATCCTGTCCATAGAACCCCGCATCCAAATAGTGGGAGAGGTGGTCAATGGTCAGGAAGCGGTTGACTTTTGCCGGCACCACCAGGTGGATATAGTGCTCATGGATATTAATATGCCGGTGATGAACGGCATTGAGGCCTGCCGGATCATCAAGGAAGAGCAACCGGACATCGGGATCATCGCCCTGACCATTCACGACCAGGAAGACTACCTTTTTGAGATGATTAAGCACGGCATTTCCGGGTATGTGCTCAAAGATGTCCATCCGGACCGGCTGATTGAAACCATTCTGGGCGTGGCCCGGGGCCAGTCATTTATTCCCCCTTCCCTGACCGCCCGCGTGCTGGCCGAACTCAGCCGCCTGTCCACCAGCCCATTAAGCACCAGAAAACAGCAGGTGCTGACCGAGCGGGAAATGGAGGTGCTGCAGCTGGTGGCCCGGGGCAAAAGCAACAAGGAGATCGCCCAAACTCTATATATCAGCGAAAAAACTGTCAAAAATCACCTGACCAACATCTTTCAAAAGATTGGGGTCTGCGATCGCACCCAGGCCGCCTTATATGCCATCAAAGAAAAACTTGTCGCCCTCTAAAAGCCCTGTCCTCCGGACGGGGCTTTTGCTTGGACTTTGGTCCCCAAAAAACCCGACCAGGGCGACCGGAAAACTGAGACTGTTGTATCATGTAAAAAAATCCATTAATTACTAGAATAATGTTTAGCCAGACCGGACAATTGAAGAGAGGTGGTGCTGGAACTGAGTGGGTTAATCGACCTGTGGACCAATGACAGCGCCCAGAGCATTTCCGAGTACGGACTCATCCTGGCCCTGATTGTGGTTTCTATCCTGGTGTCATTCAAACTGATGGTCTACAACATACCCTCCGGCATCCTGCCCGTTGCGGAACAAATCAGGAGCAGTCACTAAAAACAGCAAACCAATTAAGGAGGTATAAAACACATGAAAGAAATGTTTCTGCACTTGCTGAAGGACGAAAGCGGCCAGGGCATGGCCGAATACGGCTTGATTCTGGCCCTGATTGCCGTGGTCTGTGTCCTCGCCCTCACCACCCTGGGTGGAGGACTGCGGGACAAGTTTAATGAGGTGAACAACAACCTGACTCCGGCCGGTGGTGGCGGTGGGCAATAATCAGCAGCAGCACCCCTTCCTTTAATAATGTACAGCAAACTCTATTCAGTGCAATGGACCCTACTTAGTGTGCTAAGTAGGGTCCATTGCCCACGGGGGATGATCAAATGCTTCCCGCAACCATTTTGCTGGCCACCATCCTGATTTCCATATATACCGACCTGAAATACCGCAAAATATACAACGCGGTTCTCCTGCCCTCCTGGGCGGCCGCCCTGCTCTATCACACTTTTACTGCCGGCTTAAGCGGACTTTTGTTCAGCACCAAAGGGACCGTGCTGGGCCTGGCGCTGCTACTCATTCCTTTTATGCTGGGCGGCATGGGGGCCGGCGATGTTAAACTGCTGGCGGTAATTGGCGCCTGGCAGGGCGCGGATTTTGTCTGGCTGTGCTTTTTGCTCACCGCTCTGGCGGGTGGCCTCATTGCCGCCATCCAGCTGACCAAACAGCGGCGGTTCTGGCTGACGCTGCAGTATGTGCTGCTGCTGTTCGTCCCGGGTACCCCGAAAAAAGGCGCCCTGGGCGATCTGGCTACCGCCCGGGCCGGAGACACCTTCCCCTATGGCCTGGCCATTGCCGCCGGCACACTGGCTACCTACCTGATGAGGTGAGGATAAATTGCGCAGGCATTTCCAACGACTCGGGACCAATCAGCGCGGACAAACCCTGGTGGAAATAGCCATCATTCTGCCGCTGCTCATTTTGCTGCTCATGGCTACCATTGAATTCGGGCGCATCTTTTTCACCTACCTGTCGGTGACCAGCGCAGCGCGCGAAGCGGCCCGCAGCACAGTCATCTCCGCGCAAAAGGACGACTCCACCATCCGGCAAAGGGTAGAGGACGCCGCTTCCTGGCTGACCGCCCGGGACCTGGCGGTGGAGATCAGTCCGGCCGCAGAAAATAGCCGTACCAGCGGGGTGCCCCTCACCATCACGGTTTCCTATCCGGTCGTCTTGTACACGCCTCTGTTCAGCCAGATTATGCCCAACCCTTTTACAGTAACTGCTCAGACCACCATGCGCATAGAGTGAGGTAACCGACCATGCCGTCCGGTAAATTTATCCGTGAAGAAAAGGGCCTGGCCCTGGTGCTGGTATCACTGGCCATGACCGCCCTGCTGGGCACCCTGGCCCTGGTCACCGACCTGGGAATGGTCATCCTGACCAAAAGCCGGCTGGCCAGTGCCTGCGACGCCGCCGCTCTGGCCGGAGCCAGTGCGCTGCCCGATACCGGCCGGGCCATCCAGATCGCCCAGGATTATCTGGAATACAACGGCGTGCCGGCCGGGCAGGCCGGGGTAACCGTGACCGCACAGGGAAATTATTCCGTGCTACGGGTCAGCGCCAGCCGCCGGGTTGATTATATTTTCGCCCGGGCCCTGGGCTTTGACTCCACCACGGTCACCGCCAGTGCCGGAGCGGCCCCGGGCGGGGTCAGCTCGGCCATCGGAGTGGTCCCCTTTAGTATTCCCGACCAGGAGCTCAGGTTTGGCGTAGAGTATACTCTCAAGCTGGGAGCCGGCAGTGGTGAGCAAGGTAACTACGGCGCGCTGGCTCTGGGAGGAAGGGGCACAGATAACTACCGCCAGAATATCATGTACGGTTACCCCTACCGTCTGGGGGTGGGCGACGAGGTGGAAACCGAGCCGGGCAATATATCAGGCCCCACCTGGGAAGGAGTTACCTACCGCCTCAGCCAGGATACCCACCACTGCACACCGCAGAACTATCGCGCAGACTGTCCCCGGGTGGTGGTGGTGCCGGTGTACGACCCGGCCACCATGAACCAGGGCCGCAATACCGTGCGCATTGTGGGCTTTGCTCTGTTCCTGCTTACCGGAGTGGATAGCCAGGGCCGGAGCAGCTATGTGCATGGCTATTTTCTGCAGTCCTTTCCCCCGGATCTATGCCAGGCCAGCATCACGCCCGGCCAGAAAACATACGGACTGCAGGCGGTCAAACTGATGGAATAAGGATTATCGCAGGAGGAGCAATAATGCGCAACAAACTGGTATTCCTGCTGGCAATCGCTTTTGGCCTGCTGGCCGCGCTGGGCGTTTACCGGTACCTGCAAAACCTGCAGGAAAGCTACCGCGCTTCGGGCAACTACAAACCGGTGGTGGTGGCCCGGCAGGTGATTGCCGCCCGCACCATGATCACCGAACAGATGGTACAAACCAAAGACATCCCTGTGGAAATGATTCAACCCGGTACGGCCATGGAACTAAGCGAAGTGGTGGGCAAGGTGTGCCGCAGCGAGCTGTATCCGGGCGAGCCCATCCTGACCGACCGCCTGTACCGGGAGCAAGATCCGTCCAGCGATCTGGCCCTGCAGATACCGCCCGGACAAAGGGCGCTCACCGTGCCGGTCAATGAAGTCAGCGGCCTGGCCGGCCTGCTCCGACCGGGCGACCGGGTGGATGTGCTGGTCACCTTTGATCAGGCGGCGGACAAAACCTCCCTCAGCACCCTGCTGCTGCAAAATGTGCGGGTGCTGGCCGTGGGACAGGCCACGGCCGGTGCGCCAGGAAATGACAAAAAAATCAGCGTACAAACCGCCACCCTGGCCCTGGCCCCCGAACTGCTGCCCCAGCTCACCCTGGCGACGGAAAGAGGCAGCATCCGTCTGGCGCTGCGCTCGCCCAAAGATCAGGGCGTAGTTAACCTGCCTTCGGCCCGCCTGGCCAATTTAATCCGCTGAGCAGGAGGTATCCGGCCATGCCCGAAATCAAGGTGCTCATTGCCGATGATATTCCCAACACCCGGGAAGATATCAAGCGCCTGCTCTTTTTTGAAGAAGGCATCACGGTGGTGGGCGAAGCCAGCAATGGCCAGGAAGCGGTAAACCTGGCCACCAGCCTGAGCCCCGACATTGTGCTGATGGACATCAACATGCCCCGCCTGGACGGCATCCAGGCCACCGAAATCATTGCCAGCCAGTGTCCGGCAACCGCCATCATCATCATCTCCATTCAGGGCGAACAGGAATACCTGCGCCGGGCCATGGCCGCCGGTGCCCGGGAGTACCTGGTCAAGCCGTTCAGCAGCAATGAACTGGCCGAAACCATCCGCCGGGTCCACGAAAGCACCCAAAAGCGTCTCAGCTTGCTGGGACAGCCCGGCCTGGCCGCTGCGCCGGCAAAAACCAGAACCGGTAAAATCATGGCCTTTTTCTGCACCAAAGGCGGAACCGGTAAAACCACCCTGGCCTGCAACCTGGCCGTGAGCCTGGCCCAGCTGAGCAAGCAAAAAGTGGCGCTGGTGGATCTGGATCTGCAGGGCGGCGATGTCAGCGTCATGCTCAACATCAGCGCCCGGGGCAGCATTGCCGATCTGGCCCAGGAAGCCGACCATCTGGATGCCGCCCTGCTGGACAGTTATCTGGTACCGCATCTTTCCGGTGTAAAAATCCTGCCGGCCCCGGCCAGTCCCGAACAGGCCGAACTGGTTACGCTGGAACGGGTGGAAGAGCTGCTGCGCCTGTTACAGGAAAGCTTTGATTACATCCTGGTGGACACTGCCCCCATTTACAGCGACATCAACCTGGCCGTCCTGGATGCGGCCAGCCAGATTTTTCTGATCGCCAACCAGGACCTGCCCTGCTTGCGGCACGTCAAGATCAGCCAGGAAATCTTCCAGACCCTGGGGCACAGCGACAAGATCCGGCTGATCGTCAATAACTCGGGCAATGAAGGCGGGATCAAACTGGCCGACCTGGAAAAATCGCTGAACCTGACCGCCTATGCCATCATCCCCGCCGATGACAAAGTCATCCGCAGCAGCATCAACCGGGGGTTGCCGGTGGTGATGGCCCAGCCCGGCAGCAAGTCGGGGGAGGCCATGCACAGCCTGGCCGGCCGGCTGGCCCACAGCCGCGCTCCGGCCGGTCAGGCCACCCCCTCCCCTGCCCCCGAACCGGCTGCCGGCAAACGTTCCCTTATTGGTCGAATCTTTAGCTTCTAGAGGTGGTGGCGAGGTCCCTGCGGCCCAGGCTGGCGAAACAAAAAGTGCTGTACCTGGAAAAAGCCGAAGCGGCCGAACTGCCGCTGTCCCGCCGGGAGATGCGGCAGTCCAACCGGGAACAGCTGCAGGAGCTGGTGATCAATCTGCACAAAAAAGTGATCGCCCAGCTCAAAGACGTGCCCGAGGAAATTAAGGAAAATCAGAGCGAGCTGGTAAAAAAGATTGAAACTCTGGTCGCTGAATTGCTGGAAACCGAGGCGCCCGAAATTTCCCGGACCCAGAAACAGCTGATCGCCGCCGAAATTATTGATGAAACCGTTGGTTTCGGGCCGATCACCCCGCTGCTGCAGGATCCCGGCATTTCTGAAATCATGGTTAACGGGCCCCACCAGGTGTACGTTGAGCGCAACGGCAAACTGGTGCTGACCGGCGTCACTTTCCGCGACAACGCCCATGTGCTGCACATTATTGATAAAATAGTGGCCCCCATCGGGCGGCGGATTGATGAAAGCATGCCCATGGTGGACGCCCGCCTGCCGGACGGCTCGCGGGTGAACGCCATCATACCACCGCTGGCTTTAAACGGCCCCACCATCACTATTCGCAAGTTTTCCCGCAAACCCTACACCGTCGAGGACCTGATCGGTTTTGGCACGCTGACTCCGGCCATGGCCAGATTCCTGGAAGCCTGCGTGAAATCCCGGCTGAATATTGTGGTATCCGGGGGCACCGGCAGCGGTAAAACCACCACTTTGAACGTGCTTTCCTCATTCATACCGGCCGACGAGCGGATCATCACCATTGAGGATGCCGCCGAGCTCCAGCTGCAGCAGGAGCATGTGATCACCCTGGAAAGCCGCCCGCCCAATATTGAAGGCAAGGGCGCCATCACCATCCGCGACCTGGTGCGCAACAGCCTGCGCATGCGCCCCGAGCGCATCGTGGTGGGCGAGGTGCGGGGCGGCGAAGCCCTGGATATGCTCCAGGCCATGAACACCGGGCACGACGGCTCCCTGACCACCGGCCACGCCAACTCACCGCGGGACATGCTCTCCCGCCTGGAGACCATGGTGCTGATGGCCGGCATGGATTTGCCGGTGCGGGCCATCCGGGAACAAATCGCCTCGGCCATTGACTTGATCATCCAGCAAAACCGCTTCCGGGACGGTTCCCGGCGGATCACCCATATTACCGAGGTGCAGGGTATGGAAGGCGATGTGATTGTATTACAAGATTTATTTGTGTTCAAGCAAACCGGTGTGGATGAGCACGGCCAGATCAAGGGCGTTTTCCAGAGCACGGGTATTCGTCCCAAATTTATCTCCCGGCTGGAAGCCAGCGGTATCAACCTGCCGCCATCCATCTTCAGCCCGTCAATTTTTTAACCCCGGGGAGGAAAGCGTATGCCTCTCTATCCAATCGCGCTGTGCACTTTTCTGGCCAGCAGCCTGCTGCTGTTGGGGATTTACGGCCTGCTCACCCGGGAGAGCAGAGAAATCAGCCAGCGGGTGGAAAAAATCAGCGCCAAAACCTTTCGCCAGCGCCTGCAGCAGCCGGCCCCGTCCCCCGCGGCGGCCGGCACGGCCTGGCGCCGGCTGCTGACCAGGCTGGCTCCCCTGTTTTCCCGGCTGAGCATCAGCCAGCGCCTGGAAAACCAGCTGACCACAGCGGACATTCCCCTGCGGGGCGAGGAGTTTTTGCTCCAGGCGCTGCTGATCGGCGGCAGCGTTTTCCTGGTGCTTCTCCTGCTGCTAAAGCAGCCCGCTCTGGCTCTGGCCAGCGGCCTGACCGCCCTGCTGATCCCCTTTTTGATGTTAAACATGGCCCGCCAGAAGCGGCTGAGCAAAATGAACAGCCAGATTAGCGACGCCCTGGTGATCATGGCCAATTCCCTGCGCTCGGGTTTCAGTTTCCTGCAGGCCATGGATATGGTGCGCCGGGAACTGCCCGATCCCATTTCCAAAGAATTTGGCCGCACTTTCCAGGAGATCAGTCTGGGCAACCAGGTGGAGGATGCCCTGCTCAATCTGACCCGGCGGGTGCAGAGCGAAGACCTGGATCTGGTGGTTACCGCAGTGCTGATCCAGCGCCAGGTGGGCGGCAATCTGGCCGAAATACTGGACAATATTGCCAACACCATCCGGGAAAGGGTGCGCATTAAGGGCCAGATCCGCAGCATCACGGCCCAGGGTCGCATTTCCGGCCTGGTGATCTCGCTGCTACCGCTGGGACTGGCCGGAATCATGCTGGCCGTCAATCCGGAATATATTATGACCCTGTTTAAAAGCAAAGCCGGCCTGGGCCTGCTGGCGGGAGCCGTTGTTTCAGAAATCACCGGTATCCTGACCATCCGCAAAATTGTCCAGATTGAGGTGTAACTATGATGCTGCTGCTAGCCACAGCGATGAGCTTCGCCTGCGTTTTCTGCAGCGTGCTGGTTATGTACAACTTTATTTTCGGTCCCAGAATGCAAATGGCCAGCCGCGTGAACCAGGTGCTGGGCGAGAATAACCCGGCTTTATCGATCCGGGAGCTGGAGCTAAACCAGCCTCTTTACCGGCGGGTGATTCACCCGGCCCTGCTGGCCCTGGCTCGCCTGCTGTCCCGCTTCATTCCGGCCACCCGGGAAGCGGAAATGGCCCGCCGGGCGGCGGCCGCGGGTAACCCGGGCCAGTTCACGGCCCGGGAGTGGATTGCGCTCAAATACCTGGCGGCCGGCGGCCTGAGCCTGCTGTTCTGGACCTGGTGCCGGGGGATGAGCCTGCCGCTGCCCCAGAGCATCATGCTGACCATCTGCGGCATACCGGTGGGCTGGCTGCTGCCCGATCTTTTCCTCAACTCCCGCACCAGGCAGCGCAGAGCCAGTGTGGAAAAAAGCCTGCCCGATGTCCTGGACCTGCTCACTGTCAGCGTGGAAGCCGGACTGGGTTTTGAAGGAGCACTCATGAAAGTGGCCGAAAAGACCCGCGGTGTGCTGGCCGACGAGTTTGTCCTGATGCTGCAGGAATGCCACATGGGTAAACCCCGCCGGGAAGCCCTGCGCGACCTGGCCGACCGGGTCGGGGTGGACGACCTGTCCAGCTTTTGCGGATCCATCATCCTGGCCGACACGCTGGGCATCAGCATTGGCAACATTCTGCGCACCCAGTCCCGCCAGATGCGCCTGAATAGGCGCCAGCAAACTGAAGAACTGGCCATGAAGGCACCGGTAAAAATGCTCTTTCCCATGGTGTTCTTCATTTTCCCGGCCATCTTCATCGTGCTGCTCGGCCCGGCAGTGCTGCAAATTATCAAGGCTTTCCAGCAGTAGCCCGAATACCGGGGCTCTGCCAGAAGGCCCGGACCAACAGGTGAAAGCCATGCTCGTCTACAACCAGACCAGAGGCCGGCCGCTGGCCCGCCGGGCCACCCTGGCCTGCACATTCTGGACCAGGCTGACCGGCCTGATGGGCCGCCGGGAGCTACCGCCCGACCGGGCCCTCATCTTAACCCCCTGCCGGGCCATCCACACCTGTTTGATGCGCTTTGCCATTGATGTTGTCTTCCTGGACGCCCGGGGTAAAGTGATCTACCTGCAGGAGGAAATGCCCGCCTGGAGATTTACGCCTTATCTGCCCCGGGCGGTCTGTGCCGTGGAGCTGCCGCCCAGTACCATCAAAACCACCGGTACAGCAATGGGAGACCTGATCTTGATTACCCGCGTACAGGAGGTGCAGGCAGTTGTTCCCAGGTAGCAAACGCGGATTTTCCCTGGGTTTTAAATTGAGTTTGAGCATTACCCTGTTAATTATCCTGTTAATGACCGCCGTAAGCATCAAAACATACACCGCCAACCGCGGCGCTTTTCTGGCCGAAGCCGAAAAACGGGGCTGGCTGACCGCCCGCACAGTGAGCGCCTTTGCTGCCGACTATCTGCGCGGCAACAAAACCTACCTGTTGAGCAACATCATGGACCACCTGGAGCGCGATCCATTTATCCAACGGGCGGCCGTGCTCGACATCAATGGTCATGTGGTGATGTCCACCAGCCCCCGGTTAACAGGTAAATTCTCACATCCGTTACTGCAAAAGGCCATGCAGGACAAAAAAGACCACCTGTTCTACCAGACCGATGCCCAGGGGCATCCCCGGGCTTTCCTTTTCGCCAGCCCCATTGCCCCGCGCCGCCAAGAACCGGTGGGATATTTCTGGCTGGAAGCGGATCTGGGCTACATTAGCCAGCACCTGCTGGGTCTGGCCTACCAGCAGATTTTCACTTCCTTACTGGCCATCATCGCCGGACTGCTGATCAGCCGGTTAATTATTATCCGGATGGTGCAAAAGCCGGTGCGCGAACTGGTTAAGGCCACCGACCGCATGGCGGTGGGCGATTTTTCCGAACCGGCCACCGTAGGGCACCAGGACGAACTGGGACGCCTGGCGGCCGCCTTTAACACCATGTCGGAGCACCTGGGCGTGCTTTTCCAGGCGGTACAACATGCCACCGGCCAGATCCATCAGGCCGCCCAAAACGTCCTGCAGGCCGCCGGCCAGAGCGATGATCCCCGCCTGCAGGGGGTAATTGCCAGCACCCGCAAATTGCTGCGCCATGCCGACCAGCTCAGCTCCATCAGCCAGCAGTTTAAATTCAAAGCCTAAGCCACAGGGCCTCCCGGAATGCGGGGGCCCTGCCTGCTGAAAGGAAAATCAGCCTCCAGCCCGACACTGGAAATATATTGATTAGAAAAAACTGCTTGCTCTAACCGCACGGGCGTGCTAGCATGGATGGTATCAGGCAGAAAGACAATCTTACCGGGAGAGGATAAATTGAAACCACACAGCATGTTTCCCAGCCGGCTGGCCCTGGCGGCCTATCTCACCGTCTGTCTAGTCTGGGGCTCTACATATCTGGCCATCCGCATCGGAGTAGCCCACCTGCCGCCCTTCCTATTTGCCGGCGTGCGCTTTCTGCTGGCCGGAACCATCCTGCTGCTGATCCTGCGCTGGCGCGGCATCGCCCTGCCGCAAAAGCTCAGCGATGTAAGACACGCCTTTGTCGTGGGCGCCTTTTTGCTGCTGGGGGGCAACGGCTGCATAGCCTGGTCTGAGCAGTATGTGGTGTCCAGCATCACCGCCCTGATCATTGCCGCGCTGCCCCTTTTTGTGGCCCTGCTGGATCAGTTCTGGCCCGGCGGGAGCAAAATGAGCGCCCTGGGCTGGCTGGGCATGCTGGTGGGCTTCTCCGGTGTAGCCATGCTGGTTGCTCCGGACATCCTGCACCAGCAACTGGAGCTCAAAGGGACGGCCGGCGTGCTGCTGGGCACCCTGTCCTGGGCGGCCGGGTCGGTCTACGCCAACCGCCACCCCACCGGCTGCTCCATCTGGATGGGTGCAGCCATCCAGAACCTGAGCGGCGGGCTGCTACTGACCATTGCCGGCCTGCTCACCGGCGAATATACCCGGGTGCAGTTAAACAGTCAGGGGTTGCTGGCGCTGGGCTACCTGGTCGTCTTTGGCTCGCTGGCGGCGTACAGCGCTTTTATCTATATCCTGCACACCATGCCGCCGGCCAAGGCATCCACCTATGCCTACATCAACCCGATCGTGGCGGTAATCCTGGGCTACCTGATCCTGCAGGAACCGGTATCCTGGCGTATGCTGCTAGCCGCCGCCGTGATCCTGACCGGAGTGCTGATGGTGCAGCTGTCCCGCACCAGCGCCCCCCGGGCGGCCCGTACCCTGCCCCCGGCCAGGTCGGTCAAGGCTTAGACCCCGCCGCACCAACAACAAACCCTGGTTCGCTACGAACCAGGGCGGTAAAGCTAAATTCACTTCTTCTTAAAGGTCTGGCAGCAGGTTTCATCAATCGTATTGGCCGGAGTTTGCCTTAAAGAGTTCAGCTGGGCGTTGGGCGGAAAGCCGCCTTCCAGGTCGCTCTGGATGACAATCTGATTGGCCGTGCACAGGTTACCTTCTTTGTAGTACTTACAGGTGCTGACAGTGCAGTTGACATCGGGCATATCTCTTTACCTCCCCAAAATATATTTACCGGAGCATATTATAACCATCCGGCGGGGAAGTATGCATTACAGAGTCCACCACAATTATCCCGGGAGTGAGCCAGCCAGACATGGAAGCATATTTACCCTTTATCTACAGCTACCTGTTTATTTTCACTGCCCGCGTGGCCGACATGTCCCTGGATGTGATCCGGGTGCTGATGCTCATGCGGGGCAAAAAAGTGTACGCTGCCATCATTGGCTTTGTGGAAGTGTCCATCTTTATCCTGGCCTTGAACCAGGTGCTGAGCGGCGGCCTGCACGACATCGGCAAAATCATCGCCTACGCCGGCGGTTTTGCCACCGGCAACTATGTCGGCGTGCTGCTGGAAAACAAACTGGCCATAGGCTACGCCACTATCCAGGTTTTCCCGCAAAAACATTGTGTGCAGCAGATCATCGCCGCACTGCGCGAGCAGGGCTTCGGAGTGACCAGCGTGCGGGGCGAAGGCCGGGATGGCGAAAGAATCATCCTGTTTGTGACGCTGAAACGCAAAGACATGCCCGAGGCCGTCAAACTGCTGGAAAAGATCGAGCCGTGCATTTTTTACAGCGTGGTGGACACCCGGCAGATTCACGGCGGCGTTTTCCCCGGCAAAAACTAGCGCCGGGGATTGCTATTTTTCACCCTGCAACAGGGCCAGCTCGGCCGCGGTCAGCTCCCGGTACTGGCCGGGCGCCAGGGCCTGATCCAGCCACAATCCCCCCATGGCCAGGCGTTTGAGGTAGAGCACCCGCTGGCCCACAGCTGCAAACATGCGCTTGACCTGGTGGTATTTTCCTTCCGTGATGGTCAGCAGCACAGCGCAGGGATCGCCGGGCAGGGCTTCCAGCCGGGCCGGCCGGGTGCGGTAGCCGTCATCCAGCACCACCCCCAGCTCCAGCGCCGACCACTGCCCGGCCGTGACCGGGCTGTCCACACGCACCAGATAGGTCTTGGGCACATGCTTTTTGGGGGATAAAAGTTCATGGGCCAGCTTTCCATCATTGGTCAGCAGCAGCAAGCCTTCCGTATCCCGGTCCAGGCGCCCCACGGGAAAAAGCTCCCGGTCGGCATAGGGTTCGGCCAGCAGTTCCAGCACGGTGGGCAGGCTGCGGTCCTCGGTAGCCGAAATGTATCCCGCCGGCTTGTGCAGCATGAGATAGATATGCTCCCGGTAATGCACCGGCTCGCCGCAAACCACCACTTCATCCCGGTCCGGGTCTATTTTTTGCGCTGTGTCCCGCACCACCTGGCCGTTGACCAGTATCTCACCCGCCCGGGCCAGCTTCTTGATCTCTTTGCGCGTACCCAGACCCGTGTGGGCCAGCATTTTATCCAGGCGCAAACTCGCCATCTGCTTTATCCAACCCTTCCGGCAGCAGTATCATCATTGCAGCTTATTCTACAAAAAATAAAGACTCCCGGCAAGCAATTCCGGCAGTCCCTTCCGGCAATCATCGTGAGTTTTTCACCTCTGGTTTAGGGAAGTGCCACCCGCAGAGGAGCTCTGGACATTCCGGGCGAAACCAAACCGAGCAGTCCGCTCCGGCAACTTCTACAGACGTGTTTGTTTCTAAACTCCACCAGGTCATTTTTTTGCCCGCAAAAAATACAGGTCTGGTGCTTTTTCTCCACAATGATGTATTCGCCCACCCGGCAAAATTTGAGCAAGTCGCGGGAGCGGATATTAATCTGTTCTCTGATCTGCACCGGCAAAAAAACCCGCCCTTCCTTCTCTACGCGCGCAATAAAAGAAAACACCATTCCCCCACCCTTCCCGAAGAAATATAATTTACATTATTTTTACAAATTGAGCCCTGGCTGTCCTGAGACAGGCTGCTTATTTTTCCTGGGACTTTGGTCCTGGATAATTCCGGCCAGGTGCCGCGCGGTTCCCCGGCGGCAACGGCCCGGCAGAGCTGATCAGGGCCGCTGTTCAAGGCCGGCGGACAATTGTATAATTTAGACAGAGGTATTCATGCCGCGGAGGGAAGGCCCATGAGCTTTCTGCAACTGATTGCCAGCACTGCGCAACAGGTGGCCGAGGCCATCTCAGCCGTTCTGGGCGTCGAGACAGAAATTGTTGATCACGAATATACCATTATTGCTGGTACCGGTAAATACCGGTCGCTGGTCGGTCAGAAGGATTATGAGGCGGTTTTTCCCGAATCCCCCTATCTGTACAGTACCGTACTGCGCACCGGCCGCAGTTTTATTGTGGAAGATGCGGCGCGCGATTTTATTTACGGCCCCAACCCGCTGGGGGAGATGTGCGAAATCTGCTGCCCGATCATCCTGGAGCAAAAAACCATCGGAGTAATCGGCCTGATTGCCTTCAACCAGCAGCAAAAGGACCACATGCTGCAGCAGAAAGAAACCTGGCACTCATTCTTAACCCATATGGCCGGACTGCTGGCCGACAGTGTGATTGCCCGGCAGTCCTACGATAGCCTGCAGGTAACCAACCAGCTCCTTTCCACGGTGATCGAATCCATCAGCCACGGCATCATCTATGTGGACGAAAGCGCCACCATCGTCCACTGCAACAGCAGGGCCTGTGCCCTTACCGGGCAGCCGCGGGACAGGCTGGTCGGGCGAAACATCAGCGCCATCTGGCCCGAAACGCCTGTCCTGCAGGTGCTGCAAAGCGGCCGGGGGTACATCGACCGGGAGGAATACTACAATAACGGCCGGCGGATCACCCATCTGCTGGTTTCCTGCCAGCCCATCCTGCTAAGCACGCGGCCAGTTGGCGCAGTAATTACTTTTCGAGACATGGCCGAAGTAAGGCAGCTGGCTTTCCGGCTGACCGACAGCCAGTATGATTTGAGTTTTGCCCACATTATCGGCAGCAGCAAAACCATCCGCGCGGTCAAGGAACTGGCCATGCAGGTGGCCCGCAGCAGCTCCAGCATCCTGATCACGGGCGAAAGCGGCACCGGCAAGGAGCTGTTTGCGCGGGCCATCCACTTCGCCAGTCCCCGCCGCAATAAACCCTTTGTCATTGTTAACTGCGGGGCCATACCCGAAACCCTGCTGGAAAGCGAGCTCTTCGGTTATGAAGAAGGGGCCTTTACCGGAGCCAAAAAAGGCGGCCGCCCGGGCAAGTTTGAGCTGGCCAACGGGGGCACCATTTTTCTGGATGAGATTGGCGATCTGCCCCTGCACCTGCAGGTAAAGCTGCTGCACGTCCTGCAGCGCAGGCAGATCGAGCGGCTGGGGGGCAACAAGGTTATCCCGGTGGATGTGCGCGTCATTGCTGCCACCAACCGCGACCTGGAAGCCATGTGCCACAGCGGGGAGTTCCGGGAAGACCTGTACTACCGCCTGAGCGTTATCCCCCTGCAGGTGCCTCCCCTGCACGAAAGAAAAGAAGATATCCCGGAACTGATGCAGTATTTCCTGGAAAAGTATACCCAGCTGCTGGAGAAAAACATCAGCGGTTTTTCCCCGGCGGTGGTGGAACTGTTCCGCCAATACCACTGGCCCGGCAATGTGCGGGAACTGGAAAACAGCGTGGAGTACGCCGTGAATATGGAGCGTTCCGCCGAAATCACGCTCCAGAGCGTCCCACCGCGCCTGCTGACCTGGAGCCGGCAGCAAGCCGGTCAGGTTGCAAACCCGCACCGGCTGATGGAATACAATTTACCTAACCGCATCAAACAGCTGGAAAAAGAAATCATCCAGGAAGTTGCCCAGCAAATCTCCCGCGGGCAAATTTCCCTGCACCGGGCCCCCGAAATACTGGGCGTAAGCCGGGCTACTTTTTACCGCAAGCTGAAAGAACACGGCATGCTGCTGCACAACCAAAAGCCGGTGTGATGATCACACCGGCTTCTCTAGATATTCTAGATATATTACATATTAAGCTGCTCATGCTTCTGAGCGGAAGATATCTTCAAATTTCAGCCTGCCATTGGCTTCCGCAACCGGCTGCAGCTTGCGCCCCCAGAGCTGGTACCAGAGCATCGCTCCCACCAGCAGCGGCACACCGATATACAGCGAAGCGCGCAGCTCCTCATTGAATGCCACCACCACCAGGCAGGCCACCTGCACCCAGATGGCAAAATGGGTGAGGTAGGGGAAATATTTGACCCGGAATTTCAGCTGGCTCGGATCATAGCCCATTTTCTCCAGACGACGCCGGAAGTTGAGCTGGGACCAGCAGATGGAGATCCAGGCAATCGCCCCGGTAAAGCCGGAAAGTGCCAGCAGGTAGGTGAACACCGCCGCATCGCCGCCCAGGGTGTAGGCAATGACCCCGATCCAGCAGCCGCCCACCGACAGCAAAATGGCATTGTAGGGTACGCCTTTGCGGTTCACCCGGGCCAGCCAGCGCGGCGCCATCCCTTCCCGGGCCAGGGCGTACACCGCCCGGGAGCAGCCGTACAGGCCGCTGTTGGAACAGGATATGGCCGCCGTGAGCACCACAAAGGAGAACAGCGCGCCGGCCCACTTAAAGCCGTAAAAGTTTAAGGCCGCAGCAAAAACACTCTCCTCCAACCCCGCCTTCTGCCAGGGGAAAATGGAAACCAGCAGGGCCACCGGGATAACATACAGGGCGATAATCCGGTAGGTGACATTGGTGATGGCCACAGGAATACTCTTTTCCGGCTCCTGGCTCTCGCCGGCGGCCAGGCCGATAATCTCCGAACCCTGGAAGTTGACCAGGATGATCACCATGGTCAGAAAGACTATGCCCGCACCTTTGGGGAACAGGCCGCCGTTGCCCAGCAGGTTGCTGGTGCCAATAAAGCCCTGCCCACCGATAAAGCCCAGAAAGATCAGCACGGCCAGCACCACAAACATGACAATGGCCAGAATCTTGATCAGCGCCAGCCAGAACTCCAGCTCACCAAATGTGCCCACGTAGGAAAGATTGATCACCGTGATGATCACGCCAAACCCCAGCGCCCAGTACACCGCCGGGATGGAGGGCACAAAGTTGTTCATAATGATCCCGGCCGCAATCATCTCGGAAGGCACATAGGTGACCCAGGTAGCCCAGTAGGACCAGCCCACCCCGCAGGCCCAGGCCGGATGGATGAAATCGTTGGCGTAAGTGACGAAGGAACTGGAAATAGGGATGGAAACCGCCAGCTCGCCCAGGCAGACCATCACCAGGTAGACGATCAGCCCGCCCAGCAGATAGGCCAGAAAAGCGCTGGGCCCGCAGGAATCAATCACATAGCCCGTCCCCAGAAAATAACAGCTGCCAATGATGCCCCCCAGCGCAATCAACTGCAGATGGCGGGGTTTCAGTCCTCTTTTTAAATCACTCTCGTAAGCCCGGGCCGCACAGGCCTCGGCATTTGTCAGTTCACTCATGCCGTGAACCCCCTCATAATGATTTTTACACGGCACAGAATGAGCGAACCCCCTTGCCCGCCTCTGTACCCAATATCAGCCTCCTGCTACCGGCGGAAAGATCACCAGCACATCACCGGGCTGTAGCAGATCTTTCCGGCAGATTTTGTTACCATTTGCTACCATTAAACCGACCCGCGCGGGCGGTATGTTCAGCATGAGCAGAATATCCTCTGCCCGGACCCCCTTGCCCGCTGGCAAAGCTATTCTGCCATTCGTAGATCCGGTGCCGGCGTAGCGCGCCAGCGGACCGCGCAGCTCCACCTGCACTGTTTCCGGAACCCCGGTGTCCCGGACCGGCTCTTTGTTCATAGCTCCAGCTCAACCAGTTTTTCCGGCAGCGGCACGCCGGCCGCGCTCCAGCCCCGCAGTTGGTAATACTCGCTGAGCATGGCCGTAAAACTCTCCTCGGGCAGCAGCCGTCCATCGGTAGCCCCGCCCTGCAGCGGCTGTTTAAAAATGCGTGCCGGCAAGGTGTCCTGCGACCCGTCAATGCCCTCCCGCAGATTGAACAGGCGGGCCAGGTTAAAGATGCGCTCGCCGCATTTTTCCAGATCACCGGCACCCGGCTTCCAGCCCAGCACCGGTTCCAGCAGTTCGGCCATGCGCTCAAAGGAAAGCGCCCAGAAATCACACAATATTAAGGAAAATTTGGCTGCATTATAATGCTGCAGATCAATGACCAGCCTGGCCTTGCCTTCAATGCTGAAGGGGTCACGCTCTCCGTAGGCCTCCTCGGCCACCGGCCAGGCGCTCATGTGGCAGGCACCCCGCGGCGCCGTGGCGTAAGCCAGACCCATAGCCCAGCTGCCCCGCGGCTCATAACCGGGAAATTCCAGGCCCTTTACCTGCATGGCAAACTCCCGGCCACCGTACTGCTCAGCCAGCGCTTTCACACCCCGGGCCAGCTCCTGGCCCACTCCTTCCCGGCGGGCAATCAAAGCGGGCATATCCAGATAGCCTGCTTCATCCCCAAAGCGCAGACCAAAATCCTTGATACCGCGCTGGGCCAGTTCCATGGCAAAGGCCATCACATTGCCCGTGGAAATAGTATCCAGACCCAGGTCGTCGCACAGCACGTTAAAGCGCACCACCGCCTCCAGAGAAGCAATCCCGCAGTTGGATCCGGCCAGGGCCAGGGTCTCGTATTCGGGCCCTTCCACCCGGCCGCGCGCGACCACGGTGTAGTTGCCGCACCCCAGACCGCAGGCAAAGCAGGCCCGCTTGCCCTGGCGATACTGTTTCATGGTATCGGATTTCAGCCCGTCAAAGCCCTCAAAGCACCCCGCCTGGAAATTGCGGGTGGGCAGGATACCGGTGTTGTTGGACATTTCCACCAGCATGGGCGTCCCGTCGGTGTAGGCCCACAGGTTGGTATCGGTCAGCAGATCCTCCCGCAGGGCCTGCTGGGCCACCTGCAGCAAACCGGACATATCGGCCACCTGCACACTGCCCGTGCCCTGCACAGCCAGCGCTTTCAGGTTCTTGGCACCCCAGACGGCGCCCACACCGCCCCGTCCGGCCTGCCGGTACAGCTCGGAGGTGATGCAGGCAAAGGGAACCAGGTTTTCTCCCGCCGGGCCGATGGACATGATCTTGTAGCCCGCTCCCAGGCGCTCCCGCAGGAGCAGCTCGGTCTCATGCGTTCCCCGGCCCCACAGGTCATCCGCCGGCTCCAGGGACACCTGCCGGTCGGCAATCCGGAGCAGCACCGGCCGTTCCGCCCGGCCTTCAATGATCACCAGATCATAGCCGGCAAATTTAATCTCGGCGGCCATATTGCCGCCAATGGAGCAGTCCAGGATGGCTCCGTTGGCCGGCGAGCGGGTGATCACAGCCAGTTTGCCGGAACAGGGCACCGGGGTCCCGGTAAAGGGCCCCGTGGCCAGGATAATTTTATTCTCCGGAGCCAGCGGACCGGTACCCGGGGCCAGCTCTTCATAAAGGTATTTTATCCCCAGCCCTTTGCCGCCCAGGTATTGTCTGGCCCAATCCCGGCGCAATTCCTCCACCCGGGCCCGGCCGGTGGTTAAATCAATGCGCAGCACATTTCCCGTATAACCCATCACTGCACCTCCCACTGCAAGGCGCCGTGCGGACACCAGGCCACGCAGAGGGGTTGTCCACCGCAGAAGTCGCACAGCAGCGGCTTTTCATCAACCAGCCGCAGCACTCCGGTAGGGCAGGCCTGGACGCAACTGCCGCATCCGGTGCACAACTCTTCCTGCAGAAAAGGGCGACCCTCTTTTTCTCCAATGGCCTGTTCCGGACAGGCCTCCTGACACTTAAAACAGGCCTCACAAACCGCAGCCTGAACCTTGAGACCGTCCGGGCCGTATTCGGACTGTATCTGCAGCCTGGCCAGCCGGGGGCTAAAACCCCCGGTGTGCTTTCCCGAACAGACCAGCAGGCATAGGCTGCAGCCAATGCATTTCGGGGCAGAAAAAACCAGCTTCACATTCCCCACTCCTTGTTGGTCGGGCAACCAGTCGGCTAACCGGCCATTTTGCTAACTTCCGCCAGAACCTTATCCAGCCGCTCAATCACCTGGTCTTGTTGTTCCCGACTAATAGTGAGCGGCGGCTCAATGCGGATGGACTTGGAGTTGATATAAGTGCCGGCCACCAGCACGCCGTTATCAAACAAACCTTTGGCTACCGCATAGCCCAGCTCGTTGTTCACAAACTCAATCCCAATCATCAGCCCCTTGCCCCGCACTTCCAGGACCACCTGGGGATACTTTTCCGCCAGCTCGCGCAGCCGGCCAATCATGTACGCGCCGGATTCGGCGGCCCGCTGGGGCAGATTTTCCGACAGCAGCACATTAATGTTGGCAATGGCCGCCGCGCAGCAGACCGGGTTGCCGCCAAAGGTGGTGCTGTGCAGAATGGGGTTGTCAATCAGTTTTTCCCAGATTTCCCGGCGGGAGACAAAGGCGCCAATGGGCATCACACCGCCGCCGAAGGCCTTGGCCAGGCAGAGAATGTCGGGCACCACATGGTAATGTTCGCAGCAGAACATTTTACCGGTCCGCCCCATGCCGGTCTGGACCTCGTCCAGAATCAGCAGCGCGCCATATTTGTCGCACAGCTCGCGCACCCGGGGCAGATAATCATCGGGCGGGACAATCACGCCACCTTCCCCCTGGATGGGCTCCAGAACCACTGCCGCCACATCCTCGCCAATAAAGGCACAGCTTTCCAACATCATCTCGATGGCAGCGGCGTCACCATAGGGCACATGGTGGAAGCCCGGAATGAGGGGCAGGAAGGGCTGGCGGAAAACACCCTTGGCCGTGGCACTGAGGCTGCCCAGCGACTTGCCGTGGAAGCCGCGGGTGGTGGCGATAAAGCTGCGCCGGCCGGTATACATCCGGGCAAACTTGAGGGCGCCTTCCACCGATTCGGTACCGCTGTTGACAAAGAAGGCATACTGCAGGTCGCCCGGCGTGATCTGGGCCAGCAGTTTGGCCAGAAAACCGCGCAGCGGGTCCAGCAGCTCCTGGCTGTGCAGAGCCTGGCGCTGCAGCTGGTTGATCACGGCCTCAATAACCTTGGGATGGCGATGCCCGACGTTATAAATCCCGAAACCGCCCAGGCAGTCAATATACTCCTTGCCATAAACATCGGTAAAGGTAGAACCGCTGTCGCACCACTCTACCGAAGTATAGTCGGTAGATACCGACTTGCGGTATTCCAGAAACCCCGGGTTAACGTGATCCCGAAAGGCTTCCACTGTGGATTGGACCACCCAGTCTTTTTCCTCCCGGGTCAATTCCTTTTTGGCAATCAGATCGAGGTAAAGCTGCGATTCCTGGATTACTTGTGCATATTTCGGATCAGTCATAATACCCTCCCCAGTGCTTTTATTTAACTGGGACAGGGTACTGCAACTGATATGCCGAAATGGACGGCCGGCCAACAAGTATACATTATACAGGCTGGTGTCCCGAAAATGTATATTTATGCCGGCCGGACAACGTCCCGGTTATGTTCCGGCCCCGGCCGGATGTCCACCCGCCCCGGGTGGACCTGATCAATCCCGCGGTGTCCAGCCAGACCTGTTGTCTATTTTTCCCCACCCGCCCTCCGCCAGATCTCAAACATGAGATAACACTGTCTGTAAACAAACAATAAAACACCGGCGGGCAAAGCAATGTCCTGATATGCAGGCAATTCTCAATTATAAGACAATAGTCTTAGTCCTGAACCGGCCGCTGCCGGCCCCCCGGGGGAGCTGTACCGTGCTACGCTATCCCCAGGTAAGAATAGCGCAGGATGACCAGCAGGGACAGGACCCACATCAGCCAGTGCACCTCCCGGAACCGGCCGGTCAGCGCTTTCAGGGCGGTATACAGCACTATGCCGGCCGAGATGCCGTTGGCAATGTTATAGGTAAAGGGCATCATGGTCATGGTGATAAATGCCGGCACGCCATCGGTAATATCCTGAAAATTCACTTCCAGGATGTCCGTGATCATGAGCATGCCCACAATGATCAGGGCCGGGGCCGTGGCGGCAGAAGGAATCAGGGCAAAAACCGGCGCTAAAAACAGGGCGGCGATAAAGAGCAGACCTGTGGTCACCGCGGTCAGACCGGTCCGGCCCCCTTCACCAATACCGGCCGAACTTTCAATGTAGGCCGTGGTGGAGCTGGTACCCAGAAAGGCCCCCAGGCTCACCCCCAGCGCGTCCACCAGCATGGCTTTGCCAATGTTGGGGTTATTGCCGCGCTCATCCAGCAGGCCGGCCCGGCTGGTGGTCCCCATCAGGGTGCCAAATGTATCAAACAGCTCCACAAAAGTAAAAGTAAAAATCACCGTGATCAGCCCATGATGCAGAGCGCCCAGAATGTCCAGCTGCCCTACCGCCAGATGAGAGAAGTCCGGCAGTTTGTAGGCGAAGTTTTTGATATTGGTCACACCCAGGGGGATACCCAGCAGCGTGGTGGTCAGAATGCCCCACAGCAGCGCTCCTTTGACCCGGCGGGCCATCAGCAAGGCGGACACCAGCAGCCCAAACAGGGCCATCTGCACACCCGGGCTGCTCAGATTGCCCAGTTTCAGATCCCACTCAAAAAACATCAAGTGGCCGAAACCACCACTGTTCTTTATCGCTTCCAGACTGGGGCCCAGATGCACATCCACCACCACCAGCTCGGACAGTTTCACGCCAATGATGGTAATGAACAGGCCAATGCCGGCCGTAATGGCTTTTTTCAGCGGGGCAGGCACCGCCACCATTAAAAGCTGCCGCAAATTGGTGACCGTTAAAAACGTGAAGATAATCCCCGAAATAAACACTGCTCCCAGTGCTTCCTGCCAGGTAAACGCTCCTCCCCGGGCTGCCACCACGGCAAAATAGGCATTCAGGCCCATACCGGGAGCCAGCGCAATGGGAAAATTGACAAACAAACCCATGGCCATGGTGATCAGTCCGGAAGCAATACAGGTGGCCAAGAAAACCGCCTGATAATCCATCCCCGTTGTGGACAGAATGCCCGGGTTTACCGCCAGAATATAGGCCATGGTCATAAAGGTGGTAAATCCCGCCAGCACCTCGGTTTTTACAGTTGTTCCGCGCTTTTCCAGTTGAAACAGGTTATTGAGCAGCATAGTTTTCCTCCCGGTCATGTTTATGGCAACTTGATGATTTTTTGCTCGCGCACATCAATCAGTCCCCGATCGGTCAAGCGCAGCGCAGGGATCACCGGCAAGGCCAGAAAAGAAAGCATCATAAACGGATCTTGCTTACCGGCCAAACCCAGCCGGGAAAGGGACCGGTGCAAGTTGAGCAGCAGCTGGTGGAAACGGTCCACCGGCCAATCCGACATCAAACCGGCCACCGGCAATTCCACAAGGCCGAGGAGCTCCCCACCGGCCACCGCGCAGAGCCCTCCCCCGGCGCGCGCCAGCGTGAAAATGCACTGGAGCATATCCCGGTCATTCATGCCGGCCACAATCAAATTGTGGGCATCGTGGGCCACAGTAGCGGCAATGGCGCCACGCTTAAGGCCCAATCCTCGCACAAAGCCCACACCCAGCGAGTTCTGGCCGTGGTGCCGTTCCAAAACCGCCAATTTGGCCACATCCTGCTGCGGGTCCGCAGCGAGCAGACCATCCTGCACCGGCAATTCCAGGTGCAGTTTTTCCGTAATAATCTGCCCGGGCGAAACACCGATTACCGGCACCGGCCCGCCCGCATCCGGCACTTCCAGCCGGCGCTGCAGCTCGGCTTCCGGCAGGTTCAGGATTACCCGGCTGCGCAGCGCCGCGGTATCCGCCAGCACGGGCTCTACCAGAGACTTTTTCGCCCGGGCCACCGGCTGGCCGCCTATGTAAACCTCCCGCGGGCAAAAATGGTCTATTTCCTCAAAAATAATGAAATCGGCCGCATAACCGGGCGCAATGGCACCCAGGCCTTTCAGCCCGAACCACTCGGCGGTATTTATCGTAGCCATCTGCACGGCCGTGATCAAATCCAGACCATTTTGACAGGCCAGGCGAATAAGCTGATCCACATGCCCCTCGGCCACAATGTCCAGCAAATTGCGGTCATCGGTTGCCCAGATACAGCGACGGGAATTGTGGCTATTGACAGCCGGCAGCAGATCCAGCAAATTGCGGGCCGCCGACCCCTGGCGCAGCATCACACGCATGCCGCAGCGCAATTTTTCACGCATTTCTTCCGGCCGGGAACACTCGTGGTCCGAACCAATGCCGGCCGCGATATAGGCTGACAGCAGCCGGCCCTGCAGACCGGGCGCATGCCCATCCACAGGCCGGCCCCCGGCAGCCGCAATTTTATCCAGCACAGACTCCTGCCCGGCCAGCACCGCCGGGTAATCCATTACCTCGGCCAGGCCAATCACCTGCGGGTGATCCCAGAACTGCGCCAGGTCCCGAGCAGTAAGCTGTGCGCCGGCAGTTTCCAGCGGCGAAGCCGGCACGCAGGAGGGTAGCATATAAAATATCCGCAGGGGGGTACGGGCAGCGGCCTCCAGCATATACCGGATGCCGGCCACCCCACAAACATTGGCTATCTCATGCGGGTCAGCAATCACAGCGGTAGTACCGCGCGGCATAACCACACCGGCAAACCGTTCCGGCACCAACATGGTGCTCTCTATGTGCACATGAGCATCAATCAGCCCAGGGCAAACATATGCCCCGGCCAGATCAAGACACTCCCGGGCAGCATAATCTCCAAAGCCGACGAACTGGCCCTGATGGATGCCGATATTGGCCCGGTGAATTTCACCGGAAAGCACATTGACCAGCCGGGCATTTTTCAGGCACAAATCAATCTCCTGCCGGCCAGCCGCCTGCCGGATTATTTCCTGCATCTGCTGTACATTCCGATCGCTCCTCACCAGCGATACCCCTTCCCGAAAAACCTCACCTCATTGCACCAACGACTTTATTTTTACCGGATTGGTGCCAATTATCTACCAGACGGTCAAAAACCGGCTCTAATGGAAACAGCGACACAACAGCTGTTGCTGCTGTGCCGCTGTTTTATAAAATTATTGCGGCGGCGACCTGCTCTCCCAGGGGTCGACCCCCCAGTACCATCGGCCCTGGAGAGCTTAACTGCCGTGTTCGGGATGGGAACGGGTGCTGCCTCTCCGGTATGGCCACCGCAAATCGGTCGTCAGTCTTCAGTCGTCGGTCGTCGGTTTTCAGTCGTCAGTCGTCAGTCGTCAGTATGAATGTTTTTCTTTTGGGTCAAAAGTATGATTATCAGGCAT
>NZ_JBRAJI010000008.1:0-74795 GCF_052744395.1 Desulfurispora sp.
TAAATATCGCAGAATATCAAGGGTTTTTTAAAAATTTATTTCACGGATTCAGGTTATTGTTAATGATGTCAGCCAGGACGCAGTACCGATTTTATGGTAAATTAATATTCAGAAAAGGGGTTGTTTTTGGGGAGGATAACGGCAATGAGTTACAAGCTGATTGGTCGGCGGCTGCAGCTGGCCCGGGAGGAAGCCGGGCTCAGCCAGGAGCAGCTGGCGACCCGCCTGGGTTGTTCCCAGTCCACCCTGTCCAATTATGAAAAAGGCAAGCGGCGCTTGTATTTGGCCCAGTTGGAGAAGATTGCCCGGGTGCTAAACAAGCCCCTGGAATATTTCATGCAGCCTCTGACAGAGGAGTGGCCGGAGCAAAACCTGCCGGATGTACCCGGGCGTAAAGCAGCCGGGAGCGAACCGCCGGAGAGCCCCAACCCGATACTGCCGGAGGCCGATGCGCAGAAAATCCTGCAGGCGCTGGCCGCGCTTTCCCCGCCCCACCGCCGGCTAGCCGTTGATTTTATCCTGTGGTTGAAGAAACGGGAGGAGGAAAACAATGGTAAGCTTTGAACTCACCCCGACCCAGGAGGAACTGCGGGAGGAAGTGCGATCCCTGGTGCAGGAAAAAATTGTCCCGGCCGCCCTGTCGGCCGACCGGCGGGGGGACCTGACGTTTGACCGTTCCCTGGCCGAATTGCTGGCGCAAAAAAACCTGCTCACTCCTACGGTGCCCCGGGAATACGGCGGCCGGGGGCTGGACTATTTCACCACCGCGCTGCTGCTGGAGGAAATCAGCGCCGGCTGCGCCGGGCTGGCGGCAGTGGTGACGGCCAACATCCATGCTGCCAGTCCGCTGATTCTGGCCGGCAGCCCGGAGCAAAAACAAAAGTACCTGCCGCTGCTGACCGGACCACAGGCCAGTCTGGCCGCCTTTGCCCTGACCGAAAAGGCGGCCGGCTCGGATATGGGCGCCCTGGAAACCAGCGTCACCCCCTACCGGGAGGAAGGTGCCACCCCCGGCGCAGGCAGCGGACAGCGCTGGCTGCTGAACGGCAGCAAAGACTATGTGATCAACGGCGGAGTGGCCCGCTTTATTACCCTCTTTGCCACCACCAATCCGTCCAACAAAAGGGGCAGTCTGCTTTCCCTGCTCGTGCCCGGCGATGCGCCCGGCCTGCAGGTGGGCACAGTGCGGCAGAAAATGGGCATCCGCTACGCCCACACAGTACAGCTGTTGTTTAAAAATGTCCGCCTGAACGAGGAAAACATCATCGGCCGGCCGGGCAGCGCCTATCTTTTGCTCATGCAGACCTTCGACCGGGGGCGGGCCCTGGCCGGCGCCATCGGCATCGGCATTGCCCGGGCAGCCTACGAATACGCCCTGCAGTACAGCAAAGAGCGCATCCAGTTCGGGCGTCCGGTGTTCTCCCACCAGGGAGTCTCCTTCACCCTGGCCGAACTGGCCACCAGCATTGAAGCCGCCCGCCTGCTGGTGTGGAAGGCCTGCTGGCTGATTGACCGGGATCTGGACTACTCCATGGCCTCCTCCATGGCCAAGCTGGCGGCCAGCCGGGTGGCCGTACAGGTGACGGCCAGGGCCATGGAGATCTGCGGCGGCAGCAGCTACCTGACCGGCCACCCGGTGGAAATGTACCTGCGCGACGCCCGGGTGCTGCCCATCATTGAAGGAACCGACAATGTACAAAAACTGGTGATCACCTCGCTGCTGTGAAACCACGGGCCGGACATGACCGGCAGCAGGTCGGCGGCGGCCCGGGTGTTCATGTCTGTAACAGCACAGCCCCCACTGCACGGCGGGGGCTGCGTATTTCAGCGAACGGCCGCTTTCAAAACAAACCGGCCACAGCTCTGTTTTTCTGGATGCGCTCCCTGAAGAACCTGCCTGAGCCCTTCCTGACCCACCAGGCGCATAATTTCCTGCACCGGGATCACCCCGGGAACCGACCTTTCATGGCTGGCATAAGCCCGAATGCTGGCCACGCAGCCCGGACGCAGCTCCTCCCGCCCCTGCACCAGTACGAAAAATTTGCAATCCTCACAAAGATGAATGGCCTTTTCCCGCATCTGGGGCAGGTACAGGCGGTGTTTTTCCCACAGCGTGTTGTTCTTGATCTGCATCAAGCTCCCCTCCTGCAGCGACACCCCTCGGAAAATGGTCTTTTCACCGTGCCGGCTCTTGATGGCATCACAGGCCTGGCTCAATCGCACCTGCCGCTCCTGGCGGCCGAACAAATCGAGCTGCCTGTACCAACTGTGCACCAGACCGCCCAGGGTAACCCCCACCAGACGTACCGGCTGGCCCTCGCTCCAGTGGCGATCCAGAAGCAGACAGGCAGCCCAGTAAATGTCGTCCTCCAGGTCGGTGTAGTAGTGCAAACTGGTAGAACGGGTGAGGAAGTGAAACTCGCTGTCCCGCAGAGTGAGCGATACCGTCCTCCCTCCGTAACCTCCCTGGCGCACCCGCCGGGCCACCATCTGGCACAATTCCAGAATGACCGTCCGGATCTGCTCCCGGGTACAGACATCCCGGGGCAGAGTTTTTTGCTGCCCGATACTGCGGGAAACATCCAGCGCAGCGGGACTGACCGGCGAGCAGTCCTCCCCCCGGGCACAGTGCCAGAGTGTTTCCCCGTTTTTACCCCAGCGCTGTTTAAGAATCTGCACCGGAAAGGCCGCCAGATCACCAATGGTGCGAATACCGTAGTTGCGCAGGTGTCGTTCGTAGTGGCTGCCCACACCAAACAACTCCCGCACCGGGCGATGGTAAAAAGCCCGCCGGTAATCCTCCAGGGTGGGCAGCCAGGTCAGCCCGTCGGGTTTTTGCAGGCCGGCGGCCATTTTAGCCACCAGCTTGTTGGGGCCCAGGCCCACACTGCAGTATAGACCGGCCTCCCGGCGGATGCGCTGTTTGATCAGGGTAGCCGTTTCCAGGGGTGTTCCCCACAGGTGCAGCACAGCGGTGAGATCCAGAAAGGCTTCATCAATGGAAAATGGTTCCAGCAGATCGGTAAAATCGCGCAGAATGCCCAGAATGCGGCTGGAATAGGAAACATACAGGCGATAGTCAGGCTTAAAGTAATGCGCATCCGGACAGAGCACCCTGGCTTCACCCACCGCCATGCCGGTTTTCACTCCTTTGGCCTTGCAGGGATAGGAACAGGCCAGTACAATACCGGTGCGCTGGGCCGGATCTCCGGCCACGATCACCTCTTTCCCTTCCAGGGCCGGGTTCTCGGCCTGGTGACAGCTGGCAAAGAATGAGTTCATGTCCACCAGGGCAATCACACGCTCCATGCCACCACTTCCCGGAACGGGTGTTTTTAGAATAATAGTACGACAAACATTAGTTTTGTGTCAAGGAGCGAACAGTACCTGTGTTCCAGTTAATTTATGGGAAGAAAAAAGCAGCCTGCACTCCGGCTGTTCGGACAGCCAGCGTGAAAGCTGCTTTTTATGCCAACCTGTTTCCCCGCATCCTGGCCTTAAGCCGGATAGAACTCCGAACCCTGGGCGGCCAGTTCCAGATCCACTTTGATTTTTTTGGCCATTCTTTCCTGGAGAAACTGTGGTGCTACCTGGGGGAACAGCGCTACCGAGATCACATCCTCGGGCTTTTCCATGTAAGGTCCTGCTTCCTGCCTGGCTTTGGGCAGCTCGGGTTCAATCAGATCAGCCGGTCGGCAGGTGATGGGTTCCTCATCGCCAATGATTTTCTTACGCGCTTCTTCGTTTACGGGAGCCGGCGGTCGACCGTAGTAACCGCGCATATAATTCTTCACTTCATTGGTGGCCATTTTATAACGCTCGCCCAGGATCACATTGATGGCCGCCTGGGTACCCACAATTTGACTGGACGGTGTTACCAGGGGAGGGTAGCCGAAATCGGCCCGCACTCTGGGCACCTCGGCCAGCACCTCGGGCAGCTTGTGCAGAGCGTTCTGCTCCTTGAGCTGGTTGATAAAGTTGGAGATCATCCCGCCGGGCACCTGGTACTGCAGCACATTGGTGTCCACACTGGTGGAAGCATTATCGAACTGGGCATAATGCTTGCGCACCTCTTTGAAGTAGTCGGCTATTTCCGACAGCAGGGCCAGATCCAGTCCCGGATCATGCGGAGTATCCTTCAGGGCCGCCACCATGCTTTCGGTGGCCGGTTGGGAGGTTTGCAGGGCCATGGAGGAGATGGCGCAGTCAATAACGTCTACACCTGCCTCTACAGCTTTCAGATACGCCATCGAGGCCATACCGCTGGTATAATGGCAGTGCAGCTGTACGGGAATGCTCAACCTTTCCTTCCAGCCCTTGATGATCTCGTAGGCCGGGTAGGGAGCCAGAATACCGGCCATATCTTTCAGACAGATGGAATCAGCCCCCAGTTGCTCCAGTTCCTGCGCGGTGCGCATATAAAAGTCGAAGTCGTGCACCGGGCTGATTGTATAAACCACGGTAGCCTGAGCATGAGCTCCTTCCTGTTTGACCACCCGGATGGCCCTTTCCATGTTGCGCACATCGTTTAAAGCGTCGAAGATGCGGAAAATATCCAGCCCATTATAGACCGTGTATTTGATAAACTCATCCAGCACATCATCCGCGTAATGCTTGTAACCCACCACATTCTGGCCGCGCAGCAGCATTTGCAGGCGGGTCTTTTTAAAATGACGCCGCAGTACCCGCAGCCTTTCCCAGGGATCTTCATTCAGAAAGCGCAGGCAGGAATCAAATGTAGCCCCACCCCAGACCTCGGCAGAGTAAAATCCGGCGTCATCAATCTTCTCCACAATGGGCAACATGTGTTCCAGCTTCATGCGCGTAGCCAGCAGCGACTGGTGACCGTCGCGCAGTGTGGTGTCGGTTATCCGCACCGGTTTTTTATCGGTTGTCACAGATATCCTCCCCTTTTTTCGCATGCCGGAGCATGCCAGGAAGTTGTGTATGCACAACATTGTATACTGGTAAGGTGAGTGCACCGGGAAACCGATTGCCCAACCGGTCCCCCGTCTTGCTGATCAGCCACCTTCGCGGTTTAAAACTGCACGTATTCATGCATGGTTTGCATCACCTTGCGCACGGACTGGATCGATTTGTCCAGAGCTTCCTTTTCCTCGGGTGTCAGATCCACTTCAATCACTTTTTCCACACCCGCACCACCGATAATTGCCGGAACGCCGAAATACATGTCGGTTTGTCCGTACTCGCCATTCAAGTAGGCTGCTACCGGCAGAATACGCTTTTTATCCTTGAGCACTGCTTCCACCATCTGGATGACCGAGGCCCCGGGGGCGTAATAAGCACTGCCCGACTTCAGGTAGTTAACAATTTCTGCACCACCCTTGCGGGTCCGTTCAACAATAGCCGCAATCCGGTCAGCCGGGATGAGCTTTTCAATCGGTATTCCCCCGGCATAACTGTAGCGCACCAGCGGCACCATGTCATCGCCATGCCCGCCCAGAACGAACGCGCTGACATCTTCAAAGGAGATGCCCAGCTCCAGAGCGATAAAAGTTCTGAAGCGGGCCGAGTCCAGCACGCCGGCCATGCCGAATACTCTCTGGGGCGGCAGGTTGCTGGCCCGCATGGCCGCGTAGGTCATCACATCGAGCGGGTTGGTAACCACAATGATAATAGCGTTGGGCGAATAGCTGGCGGCCTGGCGGGCGCAATCAGCCACAATGCGCGCATTGGTGGCCAACAGATCATCCCGGCTCATGCCCGGTTTGCGAGCAATACCGGCTGTGATGACCACCACGTCGGAACCGGCTGTATCAGCAAAATCGTTGGTGCCTTTGATGTAGCAATCATAGCCTTCCACAGGGGCCGCTTCCATCAAGTCCAGAGCCTTGCCCTGGGGAATCCCTTCCACCACGTCAATCAGCACAATGTCGCCCAGCTCTTTGCTGGCCGCCCAGTGCGCACAGGTCGCTCCCACATTGCCGGCTCCCACAATGGTAATTTTATTGCGTTTCAAAACATCCAACCTCCCACATCTCGTAAATTAATGCTGTGCCCGGCAGCTGTTGTTAACCAATTACCACCAGAACATCGCCGTTGTTCACGGTCTGACCTTTTTGCACTTTAACTTCTTTGACCACTCCGTCCACCGGCGCAGTGATCTCGTTTTCCATTTTCATGGCCTCCAGAATTACCAGACCATCACCGGCTTTAACCTGGTCGCCCACGCTAACTTTGACCGCATTGATATTACCCGGCATAGGTGCGGTCACCACACCTGCTCCGGCCGGCGCAGCCGGTGCGGGCGCCGGGGCAGGAGCAGCCGGCTGTGCCGGCTGGCGGGCAGTGTTTACCACCGGCGGTACCGGCGGTGCAGCCACCACGGGGCCGGGAGCTGCGGGCGGGGTATATGATGGAGCAACCGGAGAGTTGCCGATCTCTTCAATTACAACGTCAAACACTTCCCCATTTACTGTTACCTTAAATCTGGCCATGCTTTAACCTCCTTGAATAATGTTGGCGAAATCACAGGGACCGGCAGATTTTTTGCTAAAGCTTGACTAACTCCCGCCGGCGCATATTTTCAATAATACCAGCTCTTTTCCACAGATTACCTGACGGTGCAGTCTGCTGGCGGCGAATAGAAGCAATTCTCTGCCCCGGCTGCAAATATCCGCCGGCAACCAGGGCGGCCGTGATGGCGGCAACCACCTGGGGCGAAGGATGTGCGGACATATTTACGCACCTCCTCATTAGACCGGCAGATTGCCGTGCTTTTTGGCCGGCCGGTTTTCTCTCTTGCTGCTGTAAATATCCAGTGCCCGGATGATCTTCTCCCTGGTATCGCGCGGATCAATTACATCATCTACATAAGCCCTGGCCGCCGCAATATAGGGATTGGCAAACTTTTCCCGGTACTCGGCCGTCAGCTTGGCGCGCATTTCCGGCGGATTCTCCGCATTGGCAATTTCATTGCGGTAAATAATATTAACCGCACCTTCTGGACCCATCACGGCAATTTCAGCCGTAGGCCAGGCATAGACGGTGTCGGCCCGCAAACTGCTGCTGCACATGGCCAGGTATGCCCCGCCATACGCTTTGCGCAGGATGATGGTTATTTTGGGAACCGTGGCTTCTGAATAGGCATAAAGCATTTTGGCTCCGTGTCTGATGATGCCGCCATACTCCTGCGCCGTGCCGGGCAGAAAGCCGGGAACATCCATAAATGTAACCAGGGGGATGTTGAAGCAGTCACAGAAGCGGACAAAGCGCGCAATTTTATCCGAAGCATTGATGTCCAGGCAGCCGGCCAAATATTCCGGCTGGTTGGCAATAATCCCCACCGACTGGCCGTTAATCCTGGCGAAACCCACCACCGCATTGCGGGCAAACAGCGGGTGCACCTCCAGGAAAGAGCCGGCGTCAACCACCAGATTGATGATGCGTTTAACATCATAGGATACGTTGGGCGAGTCAGGAATAATTTCCAGCAGTTCATCCGGATGGCCCGTCGGTGCCTGCGGCGCGTAAACCGGGGGATCCTCCAGGTTGTTGGAGGGGAGGTAACTGATCAACTGCCTGACCATGTTCAGGCAGTCGGTTTCGTTTTCGGCAATGAAGTGAGCCACCCCGCTGGTCTGGTTGTGCGTCAGAGCACCGCCCAGCACTTCCATGCTCACCTCTTCGCCGGTTACGGCCTTGATCACCTGCGGCCCGGTAATAAACATCTGGCTGATGCCCTGAACCATAAAAATGAAGTCGGTCAGGGCCGGCGAATAAACCGCTCCCCCGGCACATGGCCCCATAATTACCGATATCTGGGGGATAACTCCCGAGGCAATGGTATTGCGGTAGAAGATCTCACCATAGCCGTTCAGAGCGTCAACGCCTTCTTGAATGCGGGCCCCGCCCGAATCATTCAGGCCGATCACCGGTGCTCCCACTTTCATGGCCTGATCGAGCACCTTGCAGATTTTGGCCGCATGGATGCGCCCCAGGGAGCCCCCGGCCACAGTGAAATCCTGGGCAAAAACAAAGACCTTGCGCCCATCAATCATTCCATAGCCGGTGACCACCCCTTCACCGGGATTCTTTAAATTCTTCACATTTTCATCACCGGCAAAGGTATCGATCTCCACGAAACTGCCCGGATCAAAAAGCCGGGCGATTCTCTCCCGGGCAGTTTGCTTGCCCGCCTCATGCTGCTTCTCAATTCTTTTGGCACCACCGCCGGCGTGTATCTGTTCCCTGAGCTTGTTCAATTGCTCCAGTTTATCGTGCATTTACAACCCTCCCGTTATTTTCGCTCACACAGCTCCACCAGAGTACCCAGCGATGCCTTGGGATGGATAAAAGCAATCAGCGCTCCCCCGGCCCCTTTCCTGGGTATTTCGTCAATCAAACGCACACCCCGGGCTTTGAGTTCCTCCAGCTTTTCCGCCAGATTTTCCACCCGGAAGGCAATGTGCTGTACACCTTCCCCGTTCTTTTCAATAAACCTGGCCACCGGGCCATCCGGAGTCATGGATTCCAGCAGTTCCACCTTGCTCTCTCCCAAAGGCAGAAAAGCCACGCGCACTTTCTGTTCCGGTACTTCCTCGATACCTTTGACCGTAAGACCCAGCACCTGTTCATAAAATTCAATGGCCTGCTGGAGATCTTTCACAGCAATGCCGATATGGTCAATTTTGCTGATCACTGGGGCCACCTCCTGCCGGGCCGGCCACGCCCAATTTTTGCCGAATGTAATCCACCACCAGTCTGGTAGGGGTTCCCGGACCGAATATTTCGGCGATGCCGGCCTCTTTCAGCACGGGTATGTCTTCATCCGGAATGACCCCACCACCCAGTACCAGCACATCCTCCGCTCCCTGCTGGCGCAAACCCTCAACCACTGGAGGGAAAAGATACAGGTGGGCACCGGACAGGCTGCTCAAGGCCACCACCTGCACGTCTTCCTGCAGGGCCGCTTCCACAATTTGTTCCGGGGTCTGCCTTAGACCGGTATAGATAACTTCCATGCCGGCATCCCGCAGGGCCTGGGCGATCACCTTGGCCCCGCGGTCGTGCCCGTCCAGCCCCGGTTTGGCCACCAGCACGCGGATAGTTTTTTCCGCCATCACATTCCCTCCTAGAAAACTATCTGCTGTTTATACTCACCGAATACTTCTCTCAAGACTCCGCAAATTTCCCCCAGGGTGGCGTACTGCTGAACCGCATGGATGAAGTGGGGCATCAGATTTTCGGTAGTGCTGGCCGCTTCGCGAATATTCTGCAGAGCCCGGGCTACCGCCTGGTTGTCCCGTTCCGCCCGCAGCTTCTGCAGCCGGGCGCTCTGCTTCTCGCCCACGGCCGGATCCACCCGCAGCAGGTTGCGCGGCCGTTCTTCCTGCATCTGGAATTTATTTACCCCAATCACCACTTTGCGCCCGCTTTCAATATCCTGCTGGTAGCGATAGGCGCTGTTCTGGATTTCTCTTTGCATGAATTCTATGGCCTCCGGTGCTCCACCCATCTCGTCAATCCGGTTGATGTATTCTAAAGCCTTCTCCTCTATCTGGTTGGTCAGAGACTCCACATAGAATGAACCACCCAGCGGATCCACCACATCGGCCACGCCAATTTCATAGCCAATCACCTGCTGAGTGCGCAGGGCAATCAGCACCGAGTCCTCATTGGGCAGGGCCAGCGCTTCATCGCGGGAGTTGGTGTGCAGCGACTGGGTTCCGCCCAGCACAGCGCTGAGCGCCTGGTAGGCCACCCGCATGATGTTCACATCGGGTTGCTGGGCTGTCAGAGTGCAGCCAGCCGTTTGGGTATGGAAGCGCAGCATCCAGGAACGCGGATTTTTCGCTCCGAAGCGCTCCTTCATAATTCTGGCCCATAGCCGGCGGGCCGCCCGGAATTTGGCTATTTCCTCGAAAAAGTTCAGATGGGCGTTGAAGAAGAAGGACAGTCGCGGCGCAAAGGTATCCACATCCAGTCCGGCATCAATGGCCGCCTGAACGTATGCTATCCCATCAGCCAGTGTAAAAGCCACTTCCTGCACCGCTGTGGACCCGGCCTCCCGGATGTGGTAACCACTGATGCTGATGGTGTTCCAGTTGGGAATGTTCCGGGCACAGTAGGCGAAAATATCGGTAATCAGGCGCATGGAAGGAGCGGGCGGAAAAATGTATGTGCCCCGGGCGATATATTCTTTTAAAATGTCATTTTGAATGGTCCCGTTTAAGGCCGCAGGATCCACGCCCTGCTTCTGGGCCACGGCAATGTACATGGCCAGCAGGATGGCTGCCGGAGCGTTGATGGTCATGGATGTACTAACTTTTTCCAGGGGTATGCCGGCAAACAGCGTTTCCATGTCCTGCAGGGAATCAATGGCCACCCCCACCTTGCCCACCTCTCCCCGGGCCATGGGGTGGTCGGAGTCGTAACCAATCTGGGTGGGCAGGTCGAAAGCCACACTCAGCCCGGTTTGCCCCTGTTCCAGCAAATATTTAAAACGCTCATTGGTTTCTTCCGCCGAACCAAAACCGGCATACTGGCGCATGGTCCACAGCCGGCCCCGGTACATATTGGGCTGTACGCCCCGGGTAAAGGGATATTCCCCCGGCAGTGCCAGATCCCGGGCATAATCGGCTCCGGCCAGATCATCGGGTGTATAGACAGTATGCAGACTGATGCCGCTGTCCGTAACAAATTCTGCCTGTCTTTCCGGTCTTTTTTGCCGCTGGGCGGCCAGTTTTTCCTCCCACCGCTTTTTCTGGCTGGCTATGTCTTGAATAAAACCTTCATTAAACAAGCTCATCTAGCCCTCCTTTCACCGCACAGAGCGGGGCATATTTAATATTCTAACCCAGGGCCTGCTTGATTAAGCCCGGCACTTCAAAAGGCAGGGTGGCCACAGCGACACCGGCCGCCTGAAGCGCCTGAACTTTGCCTTCAAACGTACCTTTGCCGCGCTCGATGATCGCTCCGGCGTGTCCCATTCTCTTGCCCGGCGGGGCGCTCTTGCCGGCAATGTAGGCAATCACCGGTTTGCTCATTTTTTTAATAAACTCGGCCGCCTCTTCCTCGGCATTACCGCCAATCTCCCCGACCAGCACCACGGCTCTGGTTTCCGGGTCTTTGTCGAATTTTTCCAGAACATCAATAAAGGACAGGCCGACTACCCGGTCGCCACCCAGCCCCACAACCGTGGATTGTCCCAGTCCATTGGCCGAAAGGTTGGAAACTATCTCGTAAGTGAGGGTGCCGCTGCGGGCCACCACTCCCACCGGGCCCGGCTGGAAAAACTGGTTGGGCGGTATGCCGATTTTGCATTTGCCGGCCGAAACAATACCAAAAGTATTGGGGCCGATAATGGTCGTGCCTTTTTGCCGGGCGAAAGCAATAATCTGCATCTCGTCATGTACGGGAATGTGTTCGGTGATGATCACCACAACCTTGATCCCGGCATCAATAGCCTCAAAGGCGGCATCTTTGGCCAGAGCAGCCGGTATAAACAGGCAGGCGGCGTCCACCTTCTGCTCTTCCAGAGCGGCATAAACCGTGTCATAAACGGGAACGCCTTCGACTTCCTGCCCCCCCTTGCCAGGCGATACACCGGCGACAATCTTGGTACCAAAATTCAGCATTTGCCGGGTGTGGAACCGGCCCTGATTGCCGGTAATCCCCTGTACCAGGACATGAGTGTTTTCATCTATAATAATGGCCATTTTCTTCCCTCCTCACTAGTCGCGGGCCAGCTCGACCGCCTTGGCCGCTGCTTCGTGCATCACCCGGTAAGCCTCAAAGCCGTTTTCTTTCAATATGCGCACACCAATCTCCTCATTGGTGCCCACCAGGCGGATAACCACCGGAACCGGTATGCCGATTTCTTTTTTCACCTGCACCAGAGCGCTGGCCACATCATCACAGCGGGTAATGCCGCCAAAAATATTGATCAGGATAACTTTGGGATTGGTGGAAAGCAGAATCTCCAGCGCTTTGGCCGTAGCTTCCTTGCCGGTGCCCCCGCCGGCATCCAGGAAATTGGCCGGAGCGCCGCCATAATGCTGGATGATGTCCAGAGTGCCCATAGTAATACCGGCACCGTTGGCCATCACGGCAATATTGCCGTCCAGCTGCACATAGGAAAGGCCCAGGGCGTGCGCCTTTCTTTCTGCCTCGGTTCTTTCTTCCACATAGGGGATGTCCTTCTGTCTGAACAGGGCCTCGTCATCAATGGTCACTTTGGCGTCAGCAGCAATCAGGCTCTCCCCGCTCACCACCAGCGGGTTGATTTCCACCAGTTCGGCATCTTTTTCCCGGAAGATCTGGTACAAACGGGGCAGCAAAGCGTTAAACTCCTTGTAAATGCTGCCGCTCAAGTTCAGGCGGCGGGATATTTCCCGGGCCAGATACGGTTGAATGCCATAATTAACATCAATATGCTGTTTGACAATGTCCTCTTCCGGCACCTCTTCTATATCCATACCGCCCCTGGTGGAAGCGATCAGAACGGGCTTGCGGGCGGCGCCATCAATGGTGATGGCCACATAAAACTCACTGTCAATGTCCAGCTTTTCTTCCACCAGCAGCATTTCCACCGTATAACCCTGCACCTGTGTACCCAGAATCTGCGCGGCGGCCTGAGCGGCTTCCTCCGGACTGCCGGCAAACTTGATGCCCCCACCTTTACCCCGTTTGCCCGAAAGGATCTGCGATTTAACAACCACCTCTCCACCCAGCTCCCGGGCCACAGCGGCAGCCTCATCGGGAGATACCACCATTTTGCCGCGGGGTGTCCGGATCCCGTAGGCCGCCAGGATCTGTTTGCCCATATATTCAAATAGTTTCAAAACGCTTCCCTCCCTTAATTAATTGGTAGCAGGTACTAATAAGCAGTTCTCCCTGCCCGGCCCAAAAACCTTTTCCAGCCTGGCAAATTTCACCGCGTACCGTAAATCTTTACCCCTTCTTCGTAGAGGTCCCCCCCCAGGGAGTCATTGACCACGATTAAAGGAAAGTTCTCCACCACCAGCTCATGAATGGCCTCGGGTCCCAGCTCCGGATAGGCCAGCACCCGGCAGCTCTTGATGCAGCGGGCGATCAAGGCACCGGCTCCGCCCACAGCGGCAAAGTAAACCGCTTTGTGCTGCTTGATGGCCTTCAGCACTTCTGGAGAGCGCTTGCCCTTGCCAATCATCCCTTTCAGGCCCAGCGCCAGCAGGCGGGGAGCATAGGCATCCATTCTGCCCGAGGTAGTGGGACCAGCCGAACCAATCACCTGACCCGGTTTGGCCGGGGCGGGCCCCACATAATAAATCACCTGCCCCTTGATGGGAAAGGGCAGTTCCTGGCCCCGGTCAAGCAGTTCCATCATTTTTTTATGAGCGGCATCGCGCCCCGTATACAGGATACCGTTCAACAGCACACGCTGGCCAATGCGCAGGTTTTCCACTACTTCGTCTGACAGTGGTGTGCTCAAGCTAATGTGAGGCAATTAAATCTCCTCCCTGTTACAGTACCGCTTTTTTGTGTCTGGCGGCATGGCAGTTGATGTTAACGGCGACAGGCAGGCTGGCAATGTGACAGGGATAGGTGAGAATATGCACACCCAGCGCCGTGGTTCGGCCTCCCAACCCCTGTGGCCCAATCCCAATTTTATTGATTTCCTCCAGCAGTTCGCTTTCCAGCTCGGCCAGGTCGGGCTCGGGATGGGGCTGCCCCAGGGGCCGCAGCAAAGCCTGTTTGGCCAGCAGAGCGGCTTTTTCAAAAGTTCCGCCCAGGCCCACACCTACCATAATGGGCGGGCACGGATTGGGACCGGCATTTTTTACTGTTTCCAGTACAAATTTTTTTACACCTTCCCGGCCTTCTGCGGGTTTGAGCATGCGGATGGCGCTCATGTTTTCACTGCCGCCGCCTTTGGGAGCTACGGTGATGGTCAGCTGATCCCCGGGCACTATGGTGGTATGGATGACAGCAGGTGTGTTATCCCCGGTGTTGATGCGCTGTAAAGGATGGTTTACAATTGATTTGCGCAGGTATCCCTCCGTATACCCTTTTCTGACTCCTTCGTTGACAGCATCATAGAGAAAACCACCGGTTATGTTAACATCCTGGCCCAGCTCCAGGTAAACCACAGCAAAGCCTGTATCCTGACACATAGGCACAGCATTTTCCCGGGCGATGCGGGCATTTTCCAGCAATTGCTTCAATATATCCTTACCGGTAAGCGAAATTTCGGTATTGAGGGCGGCTTCAAACGCGTTTTGCACGTCTTCTCCCAGATAATAGTTGGCCTCCTGACACAGTCGGGCTACAGTGTCAATTACCTCCTGGACGTGAATAACTTTAATAAAAATCCCTCCTGTCTACTGGCTTTTGCATAAAAACCCTCTGCACAAGAACTATTGATACGCAAATATCATGCCATATTATAGAAAATATAAAATAGTAAAAACAATGGCCGGCCCCAAATTCGAATAATTAAAACTCGCCGCTGTTCACCTCCATTCTTATAAGTATTAGAAATAAAAACTAAAAAACCCTTTTGTTACAAAGGGTTTGTTAATAAATAAATGTTTCTAATATTTAAAAGGTATCATAAAAATTAGATACTCCCGCCGGCCGTCTTACTCAATCTTGCTTTTTTTCAGCTTATTATAAAGTGTGGCCAGAGAAATATTCAGGGCCTGGGCCGCCTTTCTTTTCCCTTCAACAGTATTTCCGTACTTGGCAATGGCTTTGCGGATCAGCAGCTGCTCCATCTGCTCAATGGGCATGATATCAATGTCTTTTTCGGCCATGCCTCTAAACTGGTTGATGTGCTGCAGCAGGCTTTTCTTGCTGAACACTTCCTCGTCCACAGTAACCATGATTCGTTCAATTACATTCTCCAATTCGCGCACGTTGCCCGGCCAATCGTAATTGTAGAGTATCTCCTCGGCTTCCTTGCTCAAACCCTTGACTTTCTTGCCCAGCTTGCGGTTGAGCTTGACGATCAGATTGCCCACCAGGTGCGGCAGATCTTCTTTGCGGGTGCGCAGGGGTGGTATGGTTATTTCCACCACATTCAGGCGGTAATACAAGTCCTCCCGAAACCGGCCCTGCCGGATCAGTTCGCGCAGGTTGCGGTTGGTGGCCGCAATCACCCGCACATCCACTTTAATGGTTTTATTGTCGCCCACGCGCTCAAATTCCATTTCCTGCAAAACACGCAGCAGTTTACCCTGGAGATGCAGGTTCATGTCACCGATTTCGTCCAGAAAAATGGTTCCGCCATTGGCCAGTTCAAACTTGCCGATTTTGGATTTTACGGCTCCGGTAAAGGCACCTTTGGCGTAACCGAAAAACTCGCTCTCCAGCAGGTTTTCCGGTATGGCGGCGCAGTTGACCTTGATAAAGGGCCTGTCCCGCCGCGAACTGGCGCTGTGGATGGCGTGAGCAAACAGTTCCTTGCCCGTACCGCTTTCCCCCAGCAGCAGGACTGTAGAGTGGCTCCTGGCCGCCCTTTCGGCCACAGTGATGCACTTTTTCAGCTCCGCACTCTGTCCGACAATGTCCGCAAAAGTATATTTGCTGGTGGTAGCCTGGCCCAGCTTTTCTGTCAGGTTTTCCAGCATGGAAGTGCGCTGTTTCAATTCTTCCAACAGCTTCATCACATCGGTGAAATGCTGAAATACCACCACGGCACCCTCCATTTTTCCGTCAATGAAAATGGGGGAAGCATTAGAGACGACTTCCGCATTGCTTCCTCCCACCCGGGTGCGGTGGCCGAAGATGCTCTGCCCGCTTTTTAGAGCCATGGCCAGAGCGCCATCCGGCGAGACCTGAAAAATGTTCTGGCCGATTCTCTCCTGTTCGGGTATACCGGTGATGCGCGTAAATGCCGGATTTACATATTTGATATAGCCGTTGTTGTCAACCACCTCAATCGCTTCTTGCACCGAATTGAGAATAGCCGACAGTTCACCCTGCATGCGCTTGAACTCTAGCAGTTCTTCTTTTTCCCGCAAAATATTCTTAATCAGATCAACTGCACCCAGTTCCACCACAGTAGCTTTTTCCGGTTTATATTTAAAAACCTCATCGCGCACTTCTCTGGCCGTGCTGGACAGTATGATTACATCTACCGGCTGTCCGGTCAGCAGTTCGCTAATGCGAGAGGTTACCAAAACTTCAGGATGGTCATCCCTGACGGAAGCAGCAGAACCTGGATCAGTGCTGACCACACCGGCCAACTCCACTTCCGGCATCGCCAGCAGACTTTTCAACACACCCAGCCCTTCCCGGCCCGCCCCGATAACGGCCACCCGTATTCTGGGCATCTAGCTCACCTTCTATAGCAGGAAATTTATCTATCTTCAGATAAATACGACGATTTTGCCTTTTATCCTTCTAATTTATAAAATGAAAAATTTTCTTTTTTGACGAACAGGCGTTTTAATTACTGATCAGATGTGCTATAATCTGGGTAACAGGATTGTCCAAACAACCGGAAAATATATCTTTATATGGAAGCGGGGTTTTATGATGAAACAGGAGCTTACACCGCGGGAAAAAGCTGTGCTGGACTTCATTGCCCGAAATGTACGGGTCAAAGGTTATCCCCCTTCGGTGCGGGAAATCGGCCAGGCGGTAGGCTTAAAGTCCAGCTCCACCGTGCATGGCTACATTCTGCGCCTGGAGAAAAAAGGTTATTTGCGACGCGATCCCACCAAACCCCGGGCGCTGGAATTGTGCGATGAACGGGCAGATATCATCCGCCGGCGTGTTCTGGTCGCCCCCATGCTGGGGCGGGTGGCGGCAGGGCAGCCGATTCTGGCAGTGGAAAATGTGGAATACCATCTCCCGTTATCCACCGAATTTTTTGGCGAAGGCGATTATTTCCTGCTGACCATCAGGGGCGAAAGCATGATTGAAGCTGGCATCCTGCCCGATGACATTGTGGTGGTCCGGCAGCAAAACATGGCCGAGAATGGTGATATCGTAGTGGCCCTGCTGGAGGACGAAGCTACCGTCAAGCGTTTTTACAAAGAAAAAGGCCGCATCAGACTGCAGCCGGAAAACAGGGCTATGGAGCCCATTATTGTCGACAATGTGGAAATTCTGGGCAAGGTGATCGGTCTAATGCGCCGGTACCACTGAACAGGCCCATCCTCCGAACTATACGCCCTGGAGATTCTCCAGAGCCCGGGCGGCCTGGACGACGGCCAGACGGGTATGGTGGCGGGACAGGCCCCCCTGCAGGTATACTATGTAGGGAGGGCGCATGGGCGCATCGGCGCTCAGCTCCAGGGAAGCTCCCTGGATAAACGTACCGGCCGCCATGATCACCGGATCGGCATAACCGGGCATATCCACAGGCTCCGGCCGCACATGGGCGTCTACGGGAGAGCTGGCTTGGATGGCCTGACAGAAGGCGATCACTTTTTGGGGTGAGTTGAGCACCACAGCCTGAATAATATCGCTGCGGGCCTCTGTGTAGCCCGGGGAAGTGTCATATCCCAGCTTCTCGAAGAGCCTGGCGGCAAAGACCATCCCCTGCAGCGCCTCCCCAACAAAAGCTGGGGCCAAAAACATCCCCTGGAATAGCAGCCGCACATAGTCCGGGCTGGGTCCCACCTCCCGGCCCAGGCCCGGTGCGGACCACCGGCTGGCGGCCATTTCCACATATTTATGCCGGCCAACCACATAGCCCCCGGTGGGAGCCAGCCCCCCACCGGGGTTCTTGATCAGCGAACCGGCTACCAGGTCGGCACCGATTTCTGTGGGCTCCCTCTCCTCAACAAACTCTCCGTAACAGTTATCCACAAAAATAACCACATCGGACTTCTGCGCCCGGATAAAATCAATCAGCTCTTTCATCCGGTCGAGGGTCAGGGCGGGTCGCAAGCTGTAACCCCGGGAGCGCTGCAACATGACCATCCTGGTACGGGAATTGATGGCCTGTTTGATGGCCTGGTAATCCGGGCTGCCGTCCGGCAGCAGTTCCACCTGCCGGTAAGTTATGCCGTATTCCTGCAGGCAGCCGCTTTCCCGGCCGCTTACGCCAATTATGGCGGCCAGAGTATCATACGGGGCTCCCTGCACGGCCAGCAGTTCGTCACCGGGACGCAGAACACCGTACAGACACAGAGCAATGGCATGCGTACCGCTAACAATCTGACTGCGCACCAGAGCAGCTTCGCTGGAGAAAACCCCGGCATATACTTCCTCCAGGATTTCCCGGGCCGGGTCGTTATAACCGTAGCCCGAGCTGCCTTTCAGGTGGAAATCGCTCACCCGGGCTTTTTGCATGGCCCGTAGCACTTTTTCCGTATTAAGGCTTACGGTTTCCTCAATCCGCCGGCAAACCGGCAAGGTGTCCACAACAGTCTCCTGATAAAGGTTGTACCAGTCACCTTCCAGTGTCAATTCTTCCACCTCGGCACTCAACAGATATTGATTTTCTGTCTGGCCCGCACCAGATCCTCCCGGTTGATGGTAAGTAAATCCTCCCGGGAAACCTGGCGGGCCTCCAAAAGCCGGACCGCCTGCTGGCGAATGGCCGCTTCAATAATGTTGCGTACCAGCCGGGCATTGCCGCTGTTGACATGCGACCTCTTGAGGGTCTGCAAAACTATGCGCAATTCTTCCCTGGCCCCGCCGCTCAGAACATATTGTTTTTGCTGCAGCATTACATCGGCTATGGCCAGCAGTTCGGTCAAATCGTAATCGGGGAAACGAATCTGGATGGGAAAGCGGGAACGCAAACCGGGATTGGTTTCTAAAAACCATTCCATTTCATCGTTGTATCCGGCCAGGATCAGGATAAAGGCATCTTTCTGGTCTTCCATTTGCTTAACCAGCACATCAATGGATTCCTTGCCAAAATCTTTTTCGCCGCCCCGGGCCAGGGAGTATGCCTCGTCCACAAAAAGGATACCGCCCAGCGCTTTTTTCACCGCCTCCCGGGTGCGCTGCGCTGTATGCCCGATATACTCGCCCACCAGGTCCGCCCTTTCCACTTCCACCAGGTGACCTTTGGGCAAAACCCCCATTTCCTTGAACAACTGGCCCAGCAAACGGGCCACCGTGGTCTTGCCCGTGCCCGGGTTTCCTTTGAAAATCATGTGCAGGACCTGGCTTTCCGTAGCCAGCCTTTCTTTTTGGCGCTTTTTCTGGATTTCGATCCAGGCATAAATCTCCCTGACCGCCTGTTTGACCTCCTGAAGCCCCACCAGCCTCTCCAGTTCATTCAAGATGGTCCGGATATTTTTTTGCCTTTGCTGTTCGGAGTCAGGTTTTGTCCTGTCCGGTGCCAGCTGGTTCCTCTTTTCACTCCACAGCACAGGCCTTCACCTCACCGGCTAACACTAATTAATTATACGCCGGTAAAGAAGCCGTTTTGCTTGAAAAAAGCAACAGGTCTCTCGGTGGAGAGACCGGTTGGGCCGGATTCTTTTCAGGAAGGCCTGTTTTCGGAAAAATTGGTGTTCACGGGGCGCAGCGGGCTGATCGTAGATATGGCATGTTTGTAAACCATCATTTGTTTACCATCACTTTCCAGAATCACGGTGAAGTTATCAAAGCCCCTGACCTGTCCCCGGAGCTGAAAACCATTTACCAGGTAAATGGTCACCAGGATATTTTCCTTGCGTACCTGGTTTAAAAAAGCATCCTGCAGATTTATTTGTGGTTTGGTCATTGGATTCCCTCCATATGTATTTATCTCTATGCATAATTCTTGTTCTACATTCCCGGGGATAATCCTGCCAGATCTCTGGAAATTTGTAACACTAAAGACTCCAGCGGCAGGCTGGCATCCAACCACTTGATGGCAGGATCGCCTCTAAACCAGGTTAATTGTCTTTTGGCAAAACGCCGGGTATTGCGCTTCAGGTTCTCCACAGCCAGAGGCAATGGAACCTGCCCCTCCAGATAGGCGGCGATCTCTTTATAACCCAGCCCCTGCATGGAAGTAAGGGTGGGAGAATACCCCTGTTCCAGCAGCCAGCGCACCTCCTCCACCAGCCCCTGTTGCAACATTTCATCCACCCGCTGGTTGATCCGCCGGTAGAGCAATTCCCGGTCCATGGTCAGTCCCCATTGCCGGATACGGTACGGCACCTCCCGGTTATTCCGGGGTTGATTGTGCCAGGAAAAAGGTTTGCCACTTAAATGGTAGACCTCCAGAGCACGGATAATCCGTTTCTGATCGTTGGGATGCAGGCGGCCGGCCGCGGGCGGATCAACCCGGGCCAGCATTTCATGCAGGTAAATATTGCCCTTTTCCCGGGCCAGTTGCTGCATCTCCCGGCGAAAAGCTTCATCCTTGCCGATGTGGCTGCAGTGGAAACCGGCCACCACCGAACGGATATATAAACCGGTGCCCCCCACCAGCATGGGCAGCTTGCCCCGGGCCAGCACAGCAGGAATTATTCTTTCCACTTCCTGCTGATACAGCGCCACGCTGTATTCCTGGTCCGGCTCGACAATATCAATCATGTAATGCGGAATGCCCCGGCGTTCCTCTAAAGTGGGTTTGGCCGTACCGATATCCATATACTTGTAAATTAACATAGAATCGGCAGAGATAATTTCACCGCCAATTTGCCGGGCCAATTCCACCGACAGCGCCGTTTTGCCTGTGGCCGTGGGGCCGGTGATCACCAGCAGCGTTTGCTCAGTTTTCTGCACCATCAGCCCCGCCCTCACGCTTTCCTGATAATTCCAAAGGCAACAGGCGCATATTTGCCGCCGGATACCTCACGAAAACCCAGCCGCTCAAATTCCCCGCTATTCCTGGTCTCTTTCAGCACCACCCTTTTCCGGGCCACCCGCAGGGCCAGCCGAATGGCTTCTGGCGACACGGGACGGTGATCGGCCAGCCGGCGTAGCGGCAGCATGGACGATGAACGCTGCAGAGGATGGCGAAACATGGGATCAAAATATACAACATCCACACTTTCCGGCGGCAGGGTCGACAGGTAGGTCATATGATCCGCCGTCTGCACCTTGATCCGGCGCAGGGCCAGGTTCAAGGGCGGTATCTCTTTATCCTGATAGGTCGCCTGCCCGTCTTTAACCAGCCAGGCCAGCAGGGAACTGTTCTCCAAACCGGTAACGCTGCCGGTTTCACCAACCACAAAGGCGGCCACAATGGCATCGGCGGCCAGACCCAGAGTACAGTCCAACACCACATCTCCCGGCTGCAGATCCATGGCTTTGATCATTTGGTCAGTTTTCCCGGCCAAAATTCCTTTTATACGCAGTTTGGCCATGCCTGGATGGAAAAACAAGTCGGTCCGGCCGTCCGTATAAACATTTTTATTTTTACCAATAACCAGCAAGCCCTGCAAATTGTTCTGCCGGAGGATTTTCTCCAGGCTGTTTTTTTCTCTGGGGATACAGGGCCATAGCAGATCCCGGGCGGCCTGCGCGGCTTTTTCCAGCACAGGAATCTCCGGATGCAGCGTGGTGGTTACAGCACTGGTCATGACGGCTACTTGCAACCTGCCTTTCAACTGTGGCTTCTCTTAAAATGAGCGGCAATCTCCAGCAAGGGCTTTTTCAGAATGGTCGGCCGGCCGTGCGGACACTGATAAGGGTTTTCCGTATCCCGCAGCCGGGCCAGGAGTTCTCTGATCTCGGATTCGGTCAGGGCCTGACCGGCTTTGGCGGCAGACTTGCAGGCGGCCATCCGGGCCATCTGCTTGAGCAGGTTGGCCGGAGTGAGATTTCTTTCGGCTGTTAACTTCTGCAGAGCGGCTGCAATATCGTAAATGAGGTGTTCGTCATCCGGCAAAACAACCGGCCAGCTGCGCAGCAAAAAGCTGTTTCCACCCAGAAATTCCAGCGACAGTCCCATTCTCTCCAGCAGATCCCGGTGTTCTTGCAAAAGCTGGGCTTCCCGAAAACTAAAATGCAGGGTTCGGGGCACCAGCAGCCTCTGGGGCATGGAGGGACTGTGGTTATAGGCCTGCAGCAGCTCTTCGTATAAAATTCGCTCATGGGCGGCATGGTGGTCAATAATATAGAAATTAACCTGATCGGTGGCCAGTATATACACGGGAGGCAAAAAGCCCACTGGAGTCATATCCGGCAGCACGGTTTTTTCCGGTCCGGAAAACAGGGTTTCCGGTTTCCCACCCGCAGCGGACACCGGCCGGTATGGTTCGGGCGGAGGAGGTTCTCTAATCTGTCCTTCCACCCGTTCTCCAACCTGTTCCCGGTGCTCCAGTAGAAAACCTGCCGTACCTTTTTCCATACTGCCCGTGCTGCAGTATGCCGCCGGTGGCGAGACAGCGGTCCCTTCTGCCGGTGCCGGTGCTGCCGGCAGGTTATTCCCCCGGGCCATACCGGTCTTATGCCAGCCCAGCACCGGTACCGGGTCGGTCCCGGCCAGCGCATCCCGGATGGCCCGGCGCACCAGGATAAAAACCTCCTGTTCGTCCTGCAGCTTTATTTCCATTTTGGCCGGGTGGACATTTACATCCACCCGGCGGGGATCGATGTGCAAGTTGAGCACGGCCACCGGATACCGCCCGGCGGGCAAGAAACTCTGATATACATCCAAAAGGGCCTGTAAAATGGTCCGGCACCGGACATAGCGCTGATTGACCAGGGTGGTAATATAGCGGGGCGTACTGCGCTGCAGGGCTGGCGGGGAAATATAACCGGCGAGCTGCAGCCCATCCCCGGTACCGGAAACCGGTAGCATTTGCCGGCCCACCTCCCCGCCGTAAACAGCACAGAGCACATCCAAAAGCCTGCTACTGCCGGGAGTATGCAGGCACAGACGCTGATTGTTCTTGTAAATGATGCTTATATCGGGTCGGGCCAGAGCCAGCCTGGTGATGTAATCGCTGATGGCGGCGGCCTCGGCTGACACAGATTTCAGATATTTGCGGCGGGCCGGTGTATTGTAAAACAAATCCTCCACACAAACAAAAGTTCCTGCCGGACAGCCGACAGGAGAAAAACCAATCGTCTCACCACCGTGCACAATAATCTGGTGCCCCTGTACATCGTGCCGGGTACGGGAACTGATCAGCAGCCTGCTGACGGCGGCAATGCTGGGCAAGGCCTCGCCGCGAAAACCCAGCGTAGTAATATGATCCAGATCGGGCAATCCAGCGATCTTGCTGGTGGCGTGCCGCTGCACGGCCAGCTTCAGGTCGGCGGCATCCATACCCAGGCCGTTGTCCCGCACAGCAATATACTTCGTGCCCCCCTCCCTGATTTCCACCTCTATACGGCGGGCACCGGCATCAAAGGAGTTCTCCAGCAGCTCCTTGACCACCGAAGCGGGACGTTCCACCACCTCCCCGGCGGCAATCAAATTGGCCAGGGCCGGGGGCAAAATGTTGATCCTGGGCAAATATCACACCTCCGAACGGGGACCCTCCGAACACCATTCCTGATTCTTGGCCCGCTCATAGGACATGTAGGTATCGGTAGTTTTATCCTGCAAATAAACATAGTCAAATCTGCCCTCTTTTTTGGCCCGCTCATAGGCATCGGCGGCTTCCGCCTGACAGCCGGAGCAGGCTTGAAAAGGCACGGAAACCGCAAAGATGCGGCTGGGCGATCCGTAACCCCGGTTGGCCCGGGATTCGATGATGATATATCCCGGACATTGCGGACACATCCGCACTTTTTCAAACTGTTCTTCTTCAATGTAATCAGTATCGTAGTAGATATTTTTCTTGCGCTGATAGAATTTACCTGTACCAAACAGTTTTTCTATATCAGCCCGGTCCCTATTTTCCCAGATCCCCAGTAAATTATCTACCATTCTTTTCACCTGGTCAAGCCGTTCCGGGCTCTCCTGGAACTTGCCCGGCCAGTAGTCCGGCTCGCGAACACAGGAATAATCATGGCCCGACAGGGCCAGCAAAATGGCCAGATTTACATAGGGTAGGGCCGACTCGATGGCATAACCGCCTTCCAGCACGGCCAGGTGGGGGTTCAGGCGCCGGGTAAACTCGGCATAGCCCTGGGCGGTAAAACGCATGCTGCCCAGCGGATCCGTGTAGTGGTTATCCTGACCGGCCGAGTTGATCACAAAATCGGGGGCAAAATCCTGCAGGACGGGCAAGATCAGCTGATCAACCACATAGAGAAAGGTTTCATCGGTAGTACCCGGGGGCAGGGGTATATTCAGCGTGCGGGCATAAGCCAGGGGCCCGCCCAGCTCATGGGTAAATCCGGTACCCGGATAAATAGTGCGTCCATCCTGGTGGAATGAAATGAACAAAACATCGGGATCGTGGTAGAATATCTCCTGCGTGCCATCACCGTGGTGCACATCGGAATCAATTATGGCAATTTTCTTCACACCATGCCGGCGGCGCAGGTATTCCACCAGCACAGCTTCGTTATTGATATTGCAAAACCCCCGGTTGCCGTGCACCACCCGCATGGCGTGATGTCCCGGCGGCCGAACCAGGGCAAAGCCGTTTTGCAACCGGCCTTCCATAATCAGGTCACCCAGCAGCATGGCGGCACCGGCCGCAATCAGATGGGCCTCGGTAACCTGGCTCTGCACCCGGGGCACGCAAAAGTGGACCCGGGCGATATCGTGAAAGGTGGCCAGCCGGGGAGCCAGCTCTTCAATGTTGGGCAAATCCAGGACACCCTCTTCAAAGATTGTGTCTCTGGTGTACAACAGCCGCTCCTCCCTCTCCGGGTGCGTGGGCGAGATGGACCAGTCGAAAGCAGGAAAGAAAACCAGGCCGGTTTTGCCGGACATCAACGACCACCTCCCCCAACATAGTGCAGTATACCGCGCTGGGTCTGGACACCAATATCAAAAATCTTGCCGCAGGTAACCCAGTTACGCACAACATTGAATACTTCCCGCCGGATGATCTCTACCTCGCCCAGCGAACCGGACAGGCCGGCGTTTTCCGCCCGCCGCTGCAACCAGGTCCGGGCCAGGGCAATAGCTTTTTCCTCGTTGAAATTACTTTCCTCTATTTTCCCCTGAAAGCCCTCTTCCTGAATGGTATATATTCCCTGCTGAGTATCGGCGCGCAGGCTTACCCGCAGGGTGGGCCGGGCCACGGCTGCACCAATGGCGTTGGCCACACTGGCATAGGGAGGCAGTACGGGCTGGCAGTTCATCCGGGAGGCAATCTGGGCAATCAGGCCGGATGCGCCTCCGCCCACCCCCACCACGGTGGTCGGGCGGACTTTTTTCTTCTGCAAAACCTCCCAGACCCGGTAACTGGGCTCCTGCTCCCAGCTCTTGAACATCTCATTGATTTCCTGCACAATGGTGTCCACCACCAGATCAGCTACCCGTACCGCAATTTCGGTACAGCTCAAGTTCAGCCCGTCTCCCAGCTGATACATGGCCTGGCAGGCCCGGTCATAATCCCCCCGGTGAAACAGCCCCAGAACGCGCAGGGCGTCTGTAGGGGTGGGGGCGGGTCCGCCCAGGCAAAAGGGTGGACCCTGCCTGCCGGACTGAAGAATGATGCGACTCTCCTGCCGGCCCAGCGTGGTATCGCCGCCCACGGGCACAGATTTTACAGCCAGGGCCCGCACATGGGTTAACTGATTGTAGATACAAACTCCCCGGGTAGCCAGCAGGGGCTGACCACTAAGCAGCAAAGCCAGGTCGGAAGTGGTGCCGCCAATATCCACCACCACGGCAGTTTCACCGGGCGGCAGCAGCGCCTGTACGCCCAGCGTGCTGGCCGCCGGCCCGCTGAAAATGGTTTCTATAGGCGATCTGATGGAATTTTTCAGCCGCATGGTGCCCCCGTCGGCCCGCAGAATATATATTTCCGCCTTCAGTCCGCGCTGTTCCAGGGCCTGAAAAACCGAACGCACAAAAAATTCATATTTGTCCCGGGTGGCACAGGTGAGCATTGTGGAAACAATGCGCCGGGGAAAATTCAACTGGCCGGCCACCATGTGCCCCAGTTCCACCTGCCACTGGGGGTGCAGCAGTTTGATATACTTTTCTATCTCTTTTTCATGTTTGTTATTGCGGGAGGAGAATTTACCCACCACGGCCACTTTGTTGTAACCGGCCGCCTCCAGCTGTTCCACCGCCCGCTCCACCTGTTTGAGATCCAGGGGGATGATTTCCCGGCCCCGGTAATCAATGGCACCGCTAATGATATGGGTTGGGGTGGCAAAACGGTAGTGGTCGTGGCTGAGACCGGGACCGGGGATGATGATCAGGCCTACCGGGTCATATTTTTTCTCGGCAATCAGGTTGGTGATCACGGTAGTGCTGAAAACCACCCGCTCAATCAGATCGGGTGAGACGCCATGCAGGATGCAATCCAGAGCCTCCAGCAGGGAGGACAGCAGATCCTGCCGTGTGACCACCTTGGCCGTTGCCCTGATCATACCCCGATCGAGCAGCACGGCATCGGTGAATGTTCCTCCCACATCTATGCCAATGAACACACATACACCCCCCCGGCAAATTACCCTTTTCACTTATCTGCACACAGTTGGGCCAGGATATTCAACGCCTGCACCGGTGTGATATGGTTGATATCTATATCCTGCAACACCGCGTTAATACGGGCACAGCCCGGACAGGCCGGTTGCCGGTCCTGACGAACACCGGCCGCAGTGTTCCGGCAGCCGGCAGCTGAAATTTCCCGGCTTTCGATATCGGCCAGAATTTCCCCCGCCCGCCGGATGATCTCGGCTGGCAGGCCGGCCAGGGCGGCCACGTGCAAACCGTAACTCTTATCGGCCCGGCCGGGTATGACCCGGCGCAGGAAGCAGACCTGCTGGTCTTGCTCCAGCACGGCCATGGTGTAATTGGCCACGCCGGGCAGGCAATCCAGCGCGGTCAGCTCATGGTAGTGCGTAGAAAACAAGGTGCGGGCCCGGATATGCACAGCAATATGTTCCAGCAGCGCCCTGGCCAGACAGATGCCGTCATGGGTGCTGGTCCCCCGCCCCACTTCATCCATAATAATCAGGCTGCGCGGACTGGCATTTTTTACTATTATTTCGCACTCTTTCATTTCGACCATGAAGGTGCTTTCTCCTGCCGCCAGGTCGTCCGCCGCCCCTATCCGCGTAAAAATTCTATCCACCAGTCCGATTATCGCCCGGTCGGCCGGCACGAAACTGCCGGCCTGGGCCATCAACACAATCAAGGCCACCTGCCGCATGTATGTACTTTTACCGGCCATGTTGGGCCCGGTGAGCAGGATGAGGCGCGTTTGCTTGTCCAGACGCAGGTCGTTGGGGACAAAGGACCCGTCATCCAGCACTTTCTCCACCACCGGATGGCGGCCGTTTTCGATGTACAATACGGTATCCTCTGTAATCAACGGCCGGGTGTAACCCGAGGTTACAGCTACCTCGGCCAGTGCTACCAGGGCATCCACGGTGGCCAGCCAGCGAGCGGTCTGCTGGAGCATTTCGATTTGTCCGGCCACCTTTTCCCGAATCTGGTTGAAGATATTATATTCCAGCTGAATCAGGCTTTCTTCCGCACCCAGGATTTGCTGTTCCAGTTCCTTGAGGGCGGGAGTAATAAACCTCTCCGCATTGGCCAGAGTCTGCTTGCGCTGGTAATCGGCAGGAACTGCGGCAAGGTTCGCTCGGGTGACCTCGATGTAGTAGCCGAAAACCTTGTTGTAACTGATCTTCAGGGACTTGATGCCGGTACGCTCCCGCTCCCGGCTTTCCAGTTCGGCCAGCCAGCTGCGGCCATGATCGGCCGCCCGGCGCAGCTGGTCCACCTGTGCGGAAAAACCGCTTTTAATCAGGTTGCCTTCCTTAAGGGAGGCGGGCGGGTCATCCGCCAGCGCCGCCAGCAGGTAATCTCCCAGCTCCTTGAGAGCACCGGTGACCGGCGGGTGCTCCCGCAGCAGGCTGGTGCGGCAGTTCTGGCAGACCGAGACAATCTCGGGCAGCAGGAGCAGGGACTGGCGCAGCGCCAGCATATCGCGGGCATTGATGGTAGTATAGAGAGTTCTGGTGGCCAGTCTTTCCAGGTCATAAATGCCTTTCAGATGTTTTTGCAGCGTCTGTCTTAAAAATGTGTCCTCCACCAGTTCAGCGACAGCGTCCAGGCGCCGGTTGATTTGCTCCACATCCAGCAGGGGCTGTTCCAACCAGCTGCGCAGCATCCTGCCCCCCATGGCGGTTCTGGTTTTGTCCAGTACCCAGAGCAGGGTACCCCAGCGTTCCCGGTGCCGCAGGGAATGAACCAGTTCCAGGTTGCGCCGGGTGCCGGCATCCAGAATCATATACTGGCCGGCAGTATACACCTGAATACTGCGGAACTGGCCCAGGGAATTTTTCTGTGTTTCCAGCAGGTAGGCCAGCAGGGCTCCCGTGGCCACCAGCGCCCCGGGATAGGCGGCCACCCCGCTGTTGCGCCAGCGGGCACCCAGCACCTGCTCCAGGTGCCGTCCGGCTCTGTCGGAGCAAAAGTATCCCTCCTCCAGAGCGGTCACGGCAGGGGCCAGCCGCTTTTTCACTTCTTCAACCAGCCGGTCGGTCACCTGACCGGCCGGCAGCAAAATTTCGGCCGGCATGGTTCTGGTCAGCTCGGCCAGTAATTGCCCTTCTTTTTCCGGGCCGTCGATTTGCGTGGCCTGCAGCAGGCCGGTGGTCACATCGGCAACAGCCAGACCGTAGTGCCGTTCGGAAAGAAAGACCGCGGCCAGGTAATTGTGCTGCTGCTCCTTTTGACGGGGCAAATAAGTACCCGGGGTCAAAACCCGGATTACTTCCCGCCGCACTATCCCCCGGGCCTGGGCCGGATCTTCCACCTGTTCACAAATAGCTACTTTATATCCTTTGTTAATCAGTTTTTCAATATAAGTATCGGCGGCGTGATAGGGCACGCCACACATGGGCACTCTTTCGCCCGCTCCGGCGTCGCGACCGGTGAGAGTGATGGACAGTTCCCGCGCTGCCAGCAGGGCGTCATCAAAAAACATTTCGTAAAAATCCCCCAGGCGGAAAAACAGGATGGCTTCCGGATACTGGGACTTGATTTGCAGATACTGTTCCATCATGGGGGTGTAAGCCAAAGCGATCCCTCCTGTTCAATTATAGCATAAAGAATTATCTGAAAAAAGAAAAGCCGACAGCTCTGTCGGGAAAGAACACGCGGTTTTAAACAGTTCTCACACACCACATCCGCTGCAGCTGGAGCAGCATTCATCCGAACAACTGTCCGCGCTGCAGGCAGCCTGACCCGAAATGGCCTGGCTGATAATGTTGTTAATCTCCTCCAGGATTTTCTCAAAATTCTGCTGGGCCCGGAAAAATCCCAGCACCAGCTCGTTGTCCAGCATTCTTTCTTCCAGGTCGGCAATGTCCTGCTTCTGGCTGTCGGTCAATTCCAGCCCCTGTCTTTGAATGGTCATATAGTACTTTTGTTTTCTGTTGAATTCTTCAATCAACGCCGCTGCTTCCGGGCTGCCGAGCATGGCCTGCTGGGCGGCCAGCATTTCCTGAAGTTCAGCGGAACGAGAAATCTCCTCGCCCAGTTCGCGGGCTTTTTGCAAAATAGCAGACAAAACCAAAACCTCCTAAAATAAATTTAATTTATGAAAAACCGGCTACGGGTTTTCCCTCCAGATAGGTTAAAGTAGCCCGGGTGATTTTTACCGGAACAATATCACCGGGGGCGATGTGCTGCCCTTCCAGCAGCACGGTCTTATTGGTGCGGGTGTGACCGCTGAGCACTCCCGGATTGGTTTTGCTCACTCCCTCCACCAGCACCTCGTGGACACGCCCGACTTCGGCCTGGTTGAGTTCCAGGGTGATCCGGTTCTGGGTTTCCACCAGCTCTTTGATCCGCGCTACCTTAACCTCCTCAGGTACCTGATCGGGCCGCTGTGCCGCCGGAGTACCCCGGCGGGGATTGTAAACAAACATGTAGGCATTGGCGAACCGGACTCGCCGCACCAAGTCCATGGTCTGGGCGAAGTCATCGTCCGTTTCCCCGGGAAATCCGACCATGATGTCGGTAGTAATGGCCACCCCGGGAATCTCCCGGTAAATATTTTCCACCAGGGACAGGTAATATTCCCGGTTGTATTTGCGGTTCATTTCCTTAAGCACCCGGTCGCTGCCGGCCTGCACAGGGAGATGGATGTGTTCGCAAATGGCCGGGCAGGCTTTCATCACCTCAATCAGGTCCGGGCTGAAATCTTTGGGGTGGCTGGTGACAAACCGCAGCCGGGAAATGCCGGTCTCCCCGGCCAGCAACCGGAGCAAACCGGCAAAATTCATACCGTTCTCCAGATCCCGGCCGTAGGAATTCACATTCTGCCCCAGCAGGGTAACTTCTTTGTAACCCCGCTCCACCAGGCTCCGGACTTCCTGCAGGATCTGTGCAGGAAGACGGCTTCTCTCCCGCCCCCGTACATAGGGCACAATACAGTAAGTACAGAAATTGTTACACCCCAGCATTATGGGCACCCAGGCCTTGATGCCGCTGCGGCGTTTTACGGGCAGACCCTCGGGCAGGCCCACACTCTCCTCCTGCCAGGCCAGCAGGCGCTTTTTGCCGGTCCGGGCCTGTTCAATCAAATCCGGCAGTTCGTGCGTATTGTGTGTACCAAAAATAAAATCCAGGTGGGGAAAGCGCTCTTTAAGCCTTTGCGCGGTTTCTTTTTGCTGGGTCATGCACCCCCCGACCCCTATGATCAGGTGGGGCCGGGCCTTTTTGTATTTGCGCAGCCGGCCGATCAAGCCCAGAATCTTGTTTTCCGCACTCTGGCGGACACAGCAGGTATTGACCAGGATAACATCGGCATCTTCGGGCTGCAAAGCGGCCTGGTAGCCCATTTGTTCCAGCAAACCGGACATGACCTCGCTGTCATACTCATTCATCTGGCAACCAAAAGTAATAACATGATAGTTCTGCATTTTGTTCACCAACATTTCGCCATACGGTTCATCCTGCATGCTTTGGTGCTATGTATTATATCATGATTTTATTTTTCCAACCAAAGTTTTTTGCCAGGTATCCGTCCGTTCAAAATAACAAAAATTTAGCCAAGTGCGAATTTTTCTATTGACTGAATGGTCATTTAGGATCAAAATTATAGATAAGTCCACCTGCAGTAATTCTGGTAAAAAGGGGTAATAACATGGCCGCCAACTTTTTGCTGAACACCAGGGATCACAAGTTTATCCTCAAAGAATGGCTACCCATGACACAAATCTTTGCTTACGACGCCTTCAAAGAGTCCTACAGTGTAGAAGACATCGACATGATCCTGGACCAGGCGCACAAAATGTGCCGGGAGATTCTGGCTCCCACCAACGAAGAGGGCGATAAGAACCCGGCCCGTCTGGTAGACGGAGAGGTTATCCTGCCTGAATCTTTCAAGGAAGCCTACCGTTTCGTTCAGGAAAACGGCTGGGGTAGCAGCAACCTGGACCATGAGAGCGGAGCTGCCCTGCCGGAAACCGTATTGACCGCAGTGAACGAGTTTATGCTGGGTGCCAACCCGGCTTTTGTCCCCTACGTGGGAGCTACTACCGGGGCAGCCCGGCTGATTCAGACCTTTGGCAGTGACTGGCTCAAGGAAATGTTCCTGCCCAAAATGATGGACGGCACCTGGACGGGCACCATGTGCCTGACCGAACCGCATGCCGGCTCGGATGTGGGCGACATTTTGACCAGGGCCTATCCTACCGATACCCCCGGTGTTTATAAAATCAAGGGAACCAAATGCTTTATCACCGGCGGCGATCACAACCTGACAGAAAACATCATCCACCTGCTGCTGGCCCGCATCGAAGGTGCCGCTCCGGGCACCAAAGGCATCTCGCTGTTCGTGGTGCCCAAGAACCGCATTAATGAACAGGGCGAAATAACCGGCTCCAACGATGTTACCTGTGTGGCTGTGGAGCATAAGATGGGCCTGAAGGGTTCGGCTACCGCCATGCTCAGTTTTGGTGACAACAATGACTGTTACGGCTACCTGGTGGGGGATCCCCCCGATGAAAAAGGGCAGGCCCAGGGCATGGCCCAGATGTTCCAGATGATGAACGGTGCCCGCTTTGAGACCGGCCTGATGGCTCTGGCCGTGGCCGCCGTGGCCTACCACAATGCCGCCCAGTATGCCCGCGAGCGCATCCAGGGACGGCCCATCACCAACCCCAAAGGTGAACGGGTACCCATTATCAAGCACGCCGATGTGCGGCGCATGTTGATGAACCTGAAGGCCCACAATGAAGCAGTGCGGGCCATGATCTACAAGACCGCCTTTCATATTGACGTGCTGCTCCACGAGCCGGATCAGGAGAAAAAGGCCTTTGCTGAAGCCCTGGTGGACGTAAACACACCGCTGATCAAGGCCTACGCTTCCGATGTGGTCTGGCCGCTGGTGGCCGATGCCATCCAGGTTTACGGCGGATACGGCTTCTCCGAAGAATACCCGGTAGCCCAGGCCGCCCGCGACTGCAAGATCTACTCCATCTGGGAAGGCACCAACTACATCCAGGCCATGGATCTGATCGGCCGCAAGTGGACCATGAAGAATGGCCAGGTGTTCCAGGGCTGGATGGCCGAGCTGCACAAAACCATTGAGTCGTTTAAAGGACTGCCCGAGTTCAGCCGCGAATACCAAATGCTGGCCCAGGCCTTCCAGACCTACCGGTCGATTCAGAAAACCGCCATGGGCTTCTACATGCAGCAGAAATATGAAATGCTGCCGCTCTACGCCACCCGCATCCTGCACTGCACGGCCAAACTTTACTGCGGTGCCCTGATCATGGAGCAGGCCGTACTGGCCCAGAACCAGATCGCTCAACTGGGCGAAGGGCATTTCGACTATGCCTTCTACCGGGGTAAAGTGGAAGCAGCCCGCTATTATGTACGCAACATTGTACCCGAAATCATGACCGTAGCCGGCATTATGGCCGATGCCGACACCTCGGTACTGGACGTCCCGGAGGAAGCTTTTGAATATTAATCACGGACAGGATCCAGTATGACACAAATCCACAGGTTATCTGCCATCTCCAAATACATCAGGGCAGCTCGGAAAAAGGGCTGCCCTTCTTTTCTCCTGGCTAATATCCTCTAATGAAAATGCAAACAATAAAATCAGCAAGCATTTCCAGGTATGATTGATGGTGTCAGAGGAGAGGGAAAATATGTCCCGGCGCACCAGAATAATTAAGCCACAGCCCCTGAGCAGTCTGCGGCAGGGGAAAATCAAAAAACAGGAGCAGTTCCAGGCCACCAGCGGAGAAAACAAGGCCGCTCAGGCTGTGCACAACCCCCAGCCGGCGGAGATGCTGCCGCAGCCGGTGCAGCGCGAACTGACCGCCAATATCCAGTTTCTGCAACAGGCCTTCAGCAATGCGCCCGATTTTGTGCTGCGGGAGATCCCCCTGAGCGGCCAGTGCTACAACAAGCTGGCCATTGCCTACCTGGATGGTATGGTGGATCTGGACGTGGTCAACCGGGATATCCTGGCCCCCCTGGTCTTTGCCGGGGAAAAGGCCCTGCTCTGCCTGGAAGAAAATCCGGCAGTGAACACGGCCAAAATGAAAAAAAGCCGCCAGATGCCGGATGTGCTGACCGCCATCCTCACCGGCCTGGCCGTATTGTTTGTAAACGGGCTGGAATATGCCTATATTTTTGATGTCATCACCTACCCGGCCCGCCCGGTAGGCCAACCCATTACCGAATCCACCATCCGCGGCCCCCAGGAAGGTTTCACCGAAGTGCTGCGCATCAACATCACCCAGATCCGGCGGCGCATCAAGGATCCCGATTTAAAGGTGAACATTTATAAAGTCGGCCAGCGCACTCAGACCGATGTGGCCCTGTTCTACGTGCGCGATTTGACCCCGCCGGCATACCTGCAGGAAATTGAAAAACGCCTGCAAACAATCCAGATTGACGGCGTGCTGGACACCGGTTACCTGGAGCAGATGATTGCCGACCATCCCAATGCGGTATTTCCTCAGGCCCTAACGGTGGAACGGCCCGACCGGATGGTAGCCAACCTGCTGGAAGGGCGGGCCGCCCTGATGGTGGATGGCAGCCCCTTCGCCCTGATCCTGCCAGTATCCTTTTGGCAGCTTTTTCAAAGCCCCGACGACTACTACCAGCGCTGGATCATGTCCAGTTTCATCCGCCTGCTGCGCTTGCTGGCCGTGCTGGTGGCCCTGCTGCTGCCGGCTACCTATATCTCTGTGGTTTACTTCCATTACGAACTGATTCCCCAGGGCCTGATCATCGCCATCGCCCAGGACCGTTCCCGCCTGCCCTACGGCCCGCTGGTGGAGGTTTTATTCATGGAGCTGACCCTGGAAGTGCTCCGGGAAACCGGTCTGCGCATCCCGGGCACACTGGGCCCTACCATCTCCATCGTGGGCGGCCTGGTCATCGGCGATGCGGCAGTCAAAGCCGATCTGGTCAGCCCGATTATGGTCATTGTAGTGGCCCTGACCGCGCTTTCTTCTTTGACCATTCCTTCTTTTGATACCGCTTACGGTATCCGGCTGCTGCGCTTTGTCTTCAGTATCCTGGCCGCCCTGCTGGGGGGATTTGGCATGGCGGTGGGAGTATATATGCTGACCATATACCTGTCCAGCATGCGCAGCCTGACCGTACCCTTCTGGGCACCGGTCATGCCGCTGTTTTATAGCGACATCCGGGATACCTTTATCCGGGCCCCCTGGCGCCTGCTTTCCCGCCGTCCCGACTATTTGCGGCCCCTGGACGCCATCCGGCAAAGAGTTTCCCGGCAGGAGCGCCCATCCCGCTGAAACTTTTTGAGGTGATCTATGGCCGACAAAAAAGCGCACCCCGGCGGACAGCACAATAGTATTACCATCACCCAGCTGGCCCTGACCATCACGGCCGTACAGATTGGCACCGGCATAGCCATCCTGCCGCGCCAGCTGGCCAAAGCGGCCGGGCACGACGGATGGATCAGCGCCCTGCTGGGGGGCTTGCTGTTCATCCTGCTGGGCCTGTTCATGCTGGGCCTGGCCACCCGCTTTCCCAGTCAGGATCTATACACCTATCTGCCTCGCATACTGGGTAAACCACTCAGCGTACTGATTATTGTTTTTCTGATTGTCAGTTGCCTGGGAGCACTGGCGGTAGGAACCCGGTCTTATGTCGATGTGGTGCAGCTCTGGTCGCTGCCCCGCACCCCCCGCTGGGTGCTGGCCACCCTGACCCTCCTGCCCGGACTGTATCTGGCCTGGTGTGGACTGCAGGCCATTACCAGGCTGGCCGAACTGTTCGGGTTTTTACTGGTTCTGGCCACATTTATGGTTATTTCCCCCTGGTCGGAGATCAACTGGGGCAACCTGTTGCCCGTGGGGGATGCCGGCTGGAAAAATATTGCCCTGGCTGTTATGCAAACCAAATACGCCTACGACGGCATTATCATTTTCCTGCTCCTGTTTCCCCTGCTCAAACCGCAGGACAGGCCCCGGGCCGGCCGGGCCCTGGCCGCCGGCATCACTATCACCACCGCGGTCTATACTTTAATGAGCATCATTACCACGGGAGTTTTTTCCACCGCAGCCCTACAGAGCGAGCTCTATCCGGTGATGACCCTGATCTCCCTCACCAAACTGGAAATAGTGCAGCGGATCGAGATAATTTTTATGTACATGAATATGATCACTATCATCACCACCCAGGGCCCCTTTGCTTACCTGATCACGGCCGGCCTGCAGAAGCTGACCGGCCTGGACCGAAAAATATTGCTCCTGCCTGTAGGCCTGCTCACCGTGTACCTGACCGCCTATCCGCTGGATCTTTTTGTCTTCGATACCTACAGCGAGTATATAGCCTGGGCCGTATTCCTGTTAGAAGCGGCCATCATCCCCCTGATCTGGCTCATTGCCCTGGTGCGCAGGCAAAGGGAGCAGTAACCAGACCTGTTTAGCCGGCCAGAAATGCCGCCGCTGTGGTACACAGGCAATTTTCCCCGCACACCGGACAGGGCTCGGGGCGTTGCTGCTCCAGAGCGGCGGCCAGGCGGTGGGGGTCCAGGGCCAGGTCAGCCCAGCGCTGCCAGTCCCCCCGCCGGGCGGCCTGCCCCATTTCCCGGCTCTGCTGCCAGGCCAGGCGGTTGCCCCGGGCCAGATCGGCGGCATGGGCGGCCAGACGGGCGGCCATCACCCCGGTGTAAACATCATCCTCGGTGGGCAGACCCAGATGTTCGGCCGGAGTAACATAGCAGAGGAAGTCGGCTCCGCTCTGTCCGGCCAGGGCCGCCCCGATGGCGGCGCTGATGTGGTCGTAGCCGGGAGCAATGTCGGTGGACAGGGTACCCAGAATATAATAGGGTGCCTGCTGACAGAGGCGCTTTTGCAACAGCATGGTGGCCGGGACGTGGTGCAGCGGCACATGGCCGGGACCTTCCACCATCACCTGCACCCCGGCGGCCCGGGCCCGGGCCACCAGCTGCCCGGCCACCATCAGCCCCTGGAGCTGGGCGGCGTCCAGCGAGTCGGCCGTGCAGCCGGGGCGGATGGCATCGCCCACACTCAAAGTGACATCATATTCCCGCAATATCTCCAGCAGGCGATCGAACTGCTCATAAAGCGGATTCTCCTGCTGGTTGTGCAGCATCCAGCCGGTCATAAAGGCCCCGCCCCGGCTGACAATATCGTTAATGCGGCCGGTTTCCTGCAATCGCTTTAATACATCAAAATTCAGGGCACTGTGTATGGCCATGAAGTCCATACCCTCGGCGGCCTGTTTTTCAATGACGGAAAATATGTCTTCGGCAGTCATGGCCACCACCGAACCGCGCTGTTCTATGGCCATCACTGCTGCCTGGTAGAGCGGCACGCTGCCTACGGGTACTCCGGCCGTGGCCAGGGTGAGCCGGCGCATGCCGTCAATGTCGCCCCCGGTGCTCAAATCCATAAAGGCATCGGCACCGGCCCGCAGGGCGGCGCGGATTTTCCTTTCCTCCAGGGCCGGATCGTCCCGGTCGCTGGAAGTGCCGATGAGGGCATTGACCTTAACCCGCAGCCCTTCGCCAATGCCACAGACTTTTTCCAGCCGGCGGTTTTTGTTTTTGGGTATGACTACGGTGCCCCGGGCCACTCTGTCCCGTACCACTTCCGGGGCGATGTTTTCCGCTCCGGCCACGGCCAGCATTTCGGGGGTAATTTCGCCGGCCCGGGCTTTTAATAACTGGGTCATGCAGCATCACCTTCCGGTAAATATTTTTATGCTTCCGGCAATAGTTAACAGGAATGTACCGGTTTATCCAGATACTGCGCGATCACCTGCATGGCGCAGTATTTACCGCACATGGCACAGGCGGCCGAAGCGGCACTGGTTTTCTGCCGCTGCTGGCGGGCCCGCCGGGGGTCAATGGCCAGGGCCATTTGTTTTTCCCAGTCCAGATTTTTGCGGGCCCGGGAAAGTTCATTATCCCACTCGGCAGCACCGGGCAGCCCCCGGGCCAGATCGGCAGCGTGGGCGGCAATGCGGGCGGCGATTACCCCTTCGTGCACCTGCCCGGCATCGGGCAAACCGGTGTGTTCGGCTTCTGTCACATAGCACAGGAATTCGGCGCCGGCCAGAGCGCTGAGCGCCCCGCCAATGGCCGCGCTGATGTGGTCGTAGCCGGGGGAGATGTCGGTGACCACCGGACCGAAGACAAAATAGGGAGCGCCCTGGCACAGGCTTTTCTGCAGGGTAACCGTGGCCGACAGGTGGTGCAGGGGAACGTGCCCCGGCCCTTTGACCATGATCTGCACCCCGGCCTGGCGGGCCCGTCTGACCAGCTCACCCAGCACAATCAGCTCCTGCACCTGTGGTGCATCCAGCGAGTCCTCCAGACAGCCCGGCCGAAAGGCATCGGCCAGAGCAAGCACCGTGTCATAGCGCCGGCAGATGTCCAGCAGGCGGTCAAACTGCTCATAGAGAGGGTTTTCCCGCTGGTTGTGCACCATCCAACCAATCAGATGGCTGCCACCAAAACTGACCAGCATCTCCTGCCGCCCGGCGCGGCGGGCCCGCTCCAGCACCGGCCAGGTCACTCCGGCATGCACGGCCAGAAAGTCCACCCCCTCCCGGGCCTGCTGTTCAATCACCGCAAAAAGATCTTCCACAGTCATGGACGAAGGGTGGCCATATTTCTCCCGGGCCACGGCCAGCGCCTGATAAAGGGGCAGTGTGCCCAGAGGCAGCCCGGCTTCGTCCAGAATTTTCCGGCGCAGAACATCAATGGGACCGCTGACACTGAGGTCCATCAGGGTATCGGTGCCGGCTCCCAGAGCGGCCTGCACCTTTTCCCACTCCGCGTCCGGGTGGACCGAGCGACCATACATGCCCACACTGGCGCTCACTTTAGTGCGCAGCAGGCGCCCGATCCCCACCGGCCGGCAGCGGGGACGCCGCTGACCGGCCAGCACCACCGCCCGGCCCTCCGCTACTTCTTCCAGCAATTGTTCCTCGGAAACATTTTCCTGACGGGCCACCTGCCTGAGGGCCGCTGTTGCTTCGCCCTGCCGGGCCAGTTCCAAAATTGTGGTCATAATCAAACCTCCCCTGAAGATGTAAAAAAGCCCACAACTCTTTCAACAAGAGCTGTGGACTTTACCATCATCGCACAGTAAACCTGTAGCCCTGCCGCGTGGCTACCAGCGAGCATCCGGCAGGCAGGTCTCCTGGCTCACGGGTCATCATCCCGGCTCACCTTCCCGGCCTGACGGCCAGTGGTGCTCGAACCGGACTCACCGCATACAGTGGCGGGACCGCGCCGTTTCAAACCCTGCGCAAAGCACCTGGGCAGCGGGTTTGCCGGTCTTCCCTATTCTCCTTGCCCCGGGACTCTCCCGGCCCCGGGCAAAGCACCTGCCGGACATATGCAGTTTTACAGCAATCTCGAAACCTGAACCGACGGGAAATAATACCACCCGTAATAATGTGAGTGTATTCTCTGCTTCCGGCAATTTTCCTGCCAGCAGGCAACAATTTATTTTGGCATCAAATAAATCTTTTCACTACTCAGTTGATTATGATAAAATATTTCTGCTTACAAGCGCCGCTTGTATACAGAATATTGTTTTTCTTCTCAACTATTTTGCCAGTATATTTCAAGATGTGACATTTTATTTAAATCTACACCGTTGGGAAAAGAGGGGTTTAGAATGGCACAGGAACTGGAAAAAAGGATTAAAGAAACCGGTCTGAAAATTTACCAGCTCATTGAGGGAGATGCCCCGTCGGTTTTCAAAAAAGAATTCTGGTCGGGCAAAATAATGGACTGGTGTATGCGCAACGAAGCCTTCAAAGTGGAAATGTTCCGCTTTGTTGACGTTTTCCCCAGCCTGAGCTCGTCGGTTTCGGTAGCCAAACACATTCAAGAGTATTTCTGCCGCCCCGATCAAGACTTCCCCAGCAGCCTGCAGTGGGGTCTCAAGCTGGTCTCGCCCAATTCGCTGGTGGCCAAGGTGGCCACCAAGGCCATTTCAGAAAACATCACCGGCATGGCCCGGCAGTTTATTGTGGGGGAAGACGCCCGCGATGCGCTCTCCACATTGAAGAAGCTGCGCAAGGAAGGCTTTGCTTTCACCGTCGATCTGCTGGGGGAAGCGGTGGTTTCCGAAGCCGAGGCCGACGAGTTCTACCAGCGCTACATAGAACTTTTCGAAACCCTGGCCAGAGAGCAGAGCAAGTGGAAACCTCTGGGCAACAGCCCGGGCGATCTGGACTGGGGATTTTCGCCCAAAATCAATGTTTCCATCAAACCGTCAGCCATGTATTCCCAGATGAATGCCCGGGCCTTTGATTTCTCGGTGGAGGCCGCGCTGAAAAGGCTGCGCCCCCTCTTTCGCCAGGCCAAACAAATTGGCGCCGCGGTCCTGCTGGATATGGAGCATACCGGGCTGAAGAACCTCACCCTGGCCATGTTCAGGAAGCTGCTGGAGGAACCCGAATTCCAGGATTACGAGCATGCCGGCATAGTTATTCAGGCCTATCTGAAAGATAGCGAGCAGGATTTGCGCGATCTGATTGACTGGGCTAAAGCCCGCGGCCGGCGCATTACCATTCGCCTGGTCAAAGGAGCCTACTGGGATCAGGAGGTCATCCTGGCCCGGCAGCAGAACTGGGAAATCCCGGTGTTCACCAATAAATACGAAACCGATGCCAACTATGAAAAGCTGGCCCGCATCCTGCTGGAAAACCACCAGTATGTGTCTTTTGCCTGTGCTTCGCACAACATCAGAAGCATTGCCTATGTCTGGGAGGTAGCCAAAGAACTGAACGTACCCGACGGGCGGTTGGAATTCCAGGTGCTGTACGGCATGGCCGAGCCAGTACGCAACGCCCTGCGCAGAGTGGGGCTGCCCTTGCGCCTTTATGCGCCCATTGGTCAGATGCTGCCCGGTATGGCCTACCTGGTACGCCGGCTGCTGGAGAACACGGCCAACGAGTCCTTCCTGCGGCAGAGCTTTGCCGAAGGGACGGCCCGGGAACAGCTGCTGCGCAATCCTCTGGAACTGCTGGCCGAAAACCCCACCCCGCCGGAGAAAGTTTACAGCGCTCCCGAGTACGGCGACAAGGGCGCTTTTACCAATGAACCGGTCATCGACTGGACCATAGCCGAAAACCGGGAACGCTTTGCCCGGGCTCTGGAAAAAGTGGGCAAAGAGCTGGGCCGGAAAATCCCTCTGTACATTGGCGGACGGGAAGTGCTCACCGCCGAGGAAATCATTTCCACCAACCCCAACCAGTCCGACCAGGTAGTGGGCCGGGTGGCGGCAGCCACCCTCAAAGAGGCCCAGATGGCCGTGGAAGCAGCCAAGCAGGCCTTTCCGGCCTGGCGGGATACTTCGCCCCGCGAGCGGGCCGAAGTGCTTTTCCGGGCCGCCGGGGTGGCCCGCCGGCAGCGTATGGAACTGGCCGCGCTACAGGTCTACGAGGTGGGCAAGAACTGGAGCGAAGCCGATGCCGATGTTACCGAAGCCATTGACTTTCTGGAGTATTACGGGCGGGAAATGATCCGCCTGGCCCAACAGCGGCGCATGGGCCGGGCCCCCGGGGAAACCAGCCATCTATTCTACGAACCCCGGGGGGTGGGCGCGGTCATCGCGCCCTGGAACTTCCCGCTGGCCATCTCGGTGGGCATGACTGCTGCCGCCATTGTCACCGGCAACACGGTGGTGTACAAGCCGGCCTCCCTCTCCCCCATCACAGGGGCCAAAGTATACGAGATCTTCCAGCAGGCTGGACTCCCGGCCGGCGTGCTCAACTTCCTGCCCGGTCCCGGAGGTGCCATTGGGGATTACCTGGTCACCCACCCCGATATTGCTTTTGTCACCTTCACCGGCTCCATGGAAGTGGGCCTGCGCATCATCGAGCTGGCTGCCCGCACCCCGGAAGGGGCCCTGGGGGTCAAGAGCGTGGTGGCAGAAATGGGTGGCAAGAACGCCATCATTATCGACTCGGACGCCGATATTGACGAAGCGGTTGTGCATACGCTGTATTCGGCCTTTGGTTTCCAGGGACAGAAATGTTCGGCCTGTTCCCGGGTGATTGTCCTGGAGGAAAACTATCAGAAGTTTGTGGACCGGCTGGTGCAGGCGGCGCGCAGTATCAATATCGGTCCGGCTGTAAACCCGGAAACCTACATGGGCGCGGTAATAGATGAGCAGGCCCGGCGCAAGATCATGGGCTTCATTGAGCAGGGCAAAAAAGAAGGCCGGCTGCTCCTGAGCCGCGAGGACGTGGAGCTGCCGGGACACTATGTGCCGCTGACCATATTTGCCGATATTAAACCGGAGCACGTGCTGGCTCAGGAAGAGATTTTCGGCCCTGTGCTGGCGGTGATCAAGGTTAAAGATTTCACCGAAGCGCTGCAGGTGGCCAACGGTACTCGCTACGCCCTGACCGGCGGTGTCTTCTCGCGCAGTCCGGAAAATATTGAAAGGGCCAAAAGAGAGTTCCGGGTGGGCAACCTGTACATCAACCGTGGCTGCACCGGGGCGATTGTGGAGCGCCATCCCTTCGGAGGCTTCAAAATGTCGGGTGTGGGCTCCAAGGCCGGCGGGCCGGATTACCTGCTGCAGTTCATGGTGCCGCGCACAGTGACCGAGAACCAGATGCGGCGCGGCTTTGCCCCTGCCGAGGAGGAATGCTAGGCTTTCCCTTCCGGTCGGCCGGGACAGACCGGACACTGCTGGCAGTCGGCCGTACACGGTTCCACATGAATGATCACATCCGGGTTTTGTAATTGGTCTTGCAAATCCTGTTCAATGGCATCACAGATGGCATGGGCCTGAGCAGTGGTCAGACGGGCCGGCACTACCAGCTGCAAGTCAATGTAGCGGTAAGGGCCGGCCTTTCTGGTGCGCAGGTTCTGGTAGGCAACGTAACTGGCGGAATGTTTTTGCAGCACCTGACAAATCAATTCTTCTTCACCGGCCGGCAGGGACTGGTCCAGCATGCTGCGCAAAGATTCCGCGGTCAGCTCCCAGGCCGCCCGGATGATCATCAGAGCCACCACCATGGCTATGGCCGGGTCCAGCCAGTACCAGCCCGTGAGGCGAATGCCCCCAATGCCGGCCAGCACGCCCAGAGAAGTATAAACATCGGTGCGCAGGTGCAGAGCGTCGGCCTGCAGGGCGGGCGAATCGCTCAGGCGGGCCACCCGCAGCAGGTGGCTGGAAATAAACCAGTTCACTGTGGCCGACAGGCCCATCACCAGCATACCCCAGTCCAGCCCCTGGACGACAAATTGCCGGTGCAACAGCCGCGGAACACTGTGATATATGATCAACACCGCCGCAGCAAAGATGAGCAGAGCTTCGGTAATGCTGGCCAGGTTTTCAAATTTGCCGTGACCGTAGCGGTGCTCTTGATCGGCCGGCCGGGCGGACTGCCTTACCGCCAGGTAGGCAATGACGGCCGCCAGCAAATCCAGGCTGGAGTGCACGGCCTCGGAAATCACACTGACCGATCCCATAAACAGCCCGGCAGCCAGCTTGCCCACAGTCAATATTGTATTGGAAGCAATGGAAAGCCGGGCGGCTTGAAATTTAGCCTTTTGAAATTGTTGCAATGCTCCGCCCTCCCGGATAAGTATTCCTGGCCTAATTATATTCGGTTGACCGGACTTTGTCAGCCTGCCAGGCCAAATTATTTTTTATACGTTCATAATAATTATTGTTATCATTTTCACTGACCGTTTCATTCAGCCATCCCGGCAGTAACCAATCTCAAACTTAATTGCGGGGTAATATAAATTTAACGGTTTGCTATTAAAATCATAAGTGTACCATCATTTATTCTTCAACCGAGGTGAACTTTCATGCGCCTGGCCTTTATTTCGGATATTCACGCCAATCTGCCCGCGCTGCAGGCCGTGTGGGCGGACATTGAACGACAGCAGTGCCAGCAGGTGTACTGCCTAGGCGACCTGGTGGGATATGCCCCCTTTGTGAACCAGGTGATCGAATTTGTCCGGGAAAAAGCGATCCCGTGTATCCAGGGCAACTATGACGATGCTGTGGGCCACTACCGCCTGCTCTGCGGATGTGATTTTGCTGACGACCGGGCCCGGGAGCTGGGAGAAAAATCCCTGGCCTTCACCCAGCAGGTGATCACGGCAGAAAACCGGGCCTTTCTGGCCGCACTGCCCGCCCAACTGCGCTTTACCATTCAGGGATGGGATTTCTTGCTGGTGCACGGCAGCCCGCTGCGCCAAAACGAGTATTTGCATCCCAACACCCCGGAGCATTACCTGAACAACCTGCTGGAGCAGTTTGCCTGCCAGGTGCTGGTCTGCGGGCACACCCACCTGCCTTTTATCAAAAATTTGCCCGCCGGGCTGATCATTAATGCAGGCAGCGCAGGTAAACCCAAACACGGCTCGCCCGCGGCCACCTATGTGTTGCTGGAGGCAGGCGAAGAAATCCAGGGCCGGGTTGTAGAAGTACCCTATGACGTAGCTGCAACAGTGCAGGCCATCAAAGAGGCCGGACTGCCTGAGGAATTCGCCCGCCTGCTGGAAACGGGCAACGGTTAAAAATCCCCATCCCGCCCCATAATATTACCGGCTGGCGTTTTGAGCCCGCCGGTATATTTTGGGGCCGCAGCATTTTCTGCTGTACGGGCCGGCAGCCAAATAGCGGCATCCTGATGGAGCGGGGAAAGAAAATGGCGGATAAAAAGAACTGGGACCTGCCGTATAGAAAAGTTTTTCAGCAACTGGTGCGGGCAGCTTACCAGGGGAACCTGCCGGAAAAAATGGCCGAGCTGGAGCAAAGTGGTGATGATTTAATCAGGGCCTACGTAAGATACGGCAGTGGGGGCGGTGACCCCCGACGGGTGGTACACCAAATCGGCACCTGCCAGAGCGATTGCCCGGCCGATGACGAGGTTTGCCACGCCTCCTGTTTATTCAACGGCATCGTCCGCGATATGGAGGGCCGGGTAGTACTGGATTACAGCCAGTGTACCGATTGTGGCCAGTGCGTGGAACAGTGCCGCTTTCAATGTTTGCTGGATCGCAAGGAATTTGTTCCACTCGTACAGATCTTGAAAGACAAAACAGTACCGGTGTTTGCCATTATGGCCCCGGCCTATATCGGTCAATTCGGTCCCCGGGTGACACCGGGCCGGCTGCGGGCGGCGCTGAAAAGTCTGGGTTTCTATGGCATGGTGGAGGTAGCCCTGTTTGCCGACATCCTCACCTTTAAAGAAGCCCTGGAATTTGACCGGCACATCAGAGATAACCGGGACTTTTTGCTCACCAGCTGCTGCTGTCCGATCTGGGTATCCATGGTGAAAAAGGTCTATCACCAGCTGGTACCCCACATTTCCCCCTCGGTATCGCCCATGGTGGCCTGCGGGCGGAGTATCAAACAGCTGCACCCCGATGCCAAAGTGGTCTTTATCGGCCCCTGTCTGGCCAAAAAAGCCGAGGCCAAGGAACCCGATGTGGCCGACGCCGTGGACGCCGTGCTCACCTTTCAGGAGCTGCAGGACATTTTCACAGCACTGGGCATCGACCCGGCCCGGATGCCGGAGGATCAAAGCGAACACTCCTCCACGGCCGGGCGGATCTACGCCCGCACCGGTGGGGTAAGCCAGGCCGTGGCCGCCACGCTGGAGCGCCTGCGCCCGGACCGGGCCATCAAAATTAAAGCAGTCCAGGCTAATGGAGTGGCCGAGTGCAAAAAACTGCTCTCCCGCCTGCTGGCCGGCGAGCTGGAGGCCAATTTCTTTGAAGGCATGGGCTGCGCCGGAGGCTGTGTGGGCGGGCCACGGGCCCTGCTGCCGGTGGACCGGGCCACACAGCTGGTCGATGAGTACGGCCGGGCTGCCCGCTACTACACCCCGGTGGACAACCGTTTTGTGCTGGAGCTGCTGGCCCGGCTGGGCATTAGCGAACTGGAACAGCTGCTGGATGCGGAAAAGGGCGGGCGCATATTTATGCGCCGGTTTGTTTGAACACAGGCTTCCCCAACTACTGAATTACTGAGTTTATTGAAAGCAGATTAATAAATGCTTAAATATAACCACCTGTTAATCTTTGAAAGCTGCCCGTCCGGCCTAACCGGTCGGGCAGTTTTTTTGCCCGGCTTTTTTCAACCCGGCAGTAACAGCGGTAATGTCCCCTACGTAGTATGTATTAGCCATTAATCAATTCTTTGCTGTGGGGTGAAAGTGTGACGACAACAACACCACGTCACAGAAAGGAGGGTAACCTTGCGCATGGCGGCAACCAAACTCAGCCTGAACACTTTAACCCTGACCCCCGGTACCGAAGCTGAACTGAACATAACTCTGGAAGAAGAGTTGCGTTCAGTGGTGCACGGAGTGGTGCGTCTGCCGGATGGTTCCTATGCCCACAACGCTGCGGTCAAGCTCTTTGTACAGGACCCGGCTACCGGCAACCTGGTACCCATGGCCTTTGCTTTTACCGATGAGTTTGGGCAGTTCCTCTTTGGCATTGAGGACACCACCCTGACCTACAAAGTCAAAGTGTTCCACTATGTACCGGAAAACCCGCTGCCCACCAGCACGCCTTAAAGCAGACGGCACGGCCGGCATCAATTGCCGGCCGTGTTCTGCTCGCCCAAAGGGCTATTACACTGCGGGGTGACAGAATGTGTTAACCTTAAAAGCGCTGTTAATGGTGCTGATCCTGCTCTGTGTTGGTTTGAGCGCCGCTTTGCTCTATATTCTTTACCGGCGCTCAGAAAAAGCAACCGCTTCCCGGGCCATGGTACCCCGGCCCGCACCGGAAACCGAATCTGCCGGGGCCAGGGCGGAAAAAGCTGTATGCCACGTGGCACCGCCCGTGCTCATGCCCCCGGCCGGGCTGTACACCGCACCGGCACCCGAAGTTTCTATTATTATCCCCTGCAAAAATGAGGTCAACACACTGGAAAGTACGGTAAAATCGCTGCTGGAGGCACGGACGGAAATACAGACAGAAATCATCGTCGTAGATGATGCCTCCACCGATGGGAGTTGCAACTTTTTACAGAGCGGGCGTTACCCCGGCGTGATCCTGGAGCGCACAGGCGGACTGGGCGCAGCCGGAGCGCGCAATGCTGGAGCCGAGCTGGCCCGGGGTAAATATTTTTTCTTTTGTGACGCCCACATCAAAGTGCAAGATTACTGGCTGGACCGGCTGCTAGAAACCATGCTGCGCGAACAAGCCCACTGCATTGCCCCCGCAGTGACCGACCAGCCACATGCCCGCCGGGTGGGCTACGGGCAAACCTGGAACAATGCCTTAAGCGTGGTCTGGCTGAACCAGGAGCCGGAAAAGGCTGTGGAAGTACCCATTGCCTGCGGCTGTGCCCTGGGAATAAACCGTGAGGTCTTTCATGCGGTGGGCGGATTTGATCGTTATTTCGAGGTTTGGGGCAAAGAGGATGAGGAGCTCAGCCTTAAACTGTGGCTTTTCGGCTACCGGGTGATGGTGGAACCGTCCGTAAAGGTGGCCCACCTCTTCCGGCACAGTCATCCCTACCGGGTGTCGCTGGTCAATGTGATGCACAATCTGATTTGTCTGGCCTATTCCCACTTCAGCTACCAACGGCTGGCCAAAGCCCTGGATCTGGTGAGAAATCACGCTCTGTTTTCCGGCACCCTGGCCCGGGTCATGCTCAGTGATATTCACCGCCAGCGGGCTGATTATCTGGCCCGCCGGGTCCATCCTGATGACTACTTCTTTAAAAAATTCGGCATCGATTTTTAGGCAGGTGATTATCCTTGAAATTGCTGGTGCTTGTCCTGGCCGGCTTGCTGGTGGGATTGGCCCTGGCCTGGATCTATCATGCCGTACTGCGCAGGGCCAAACAGCCGTCCGGAGAGTCAAATACCTCCAGCAATCTGCCGGTGCAAGAACAACAAATAATTGCGGAAACCGCCGCCACGCCCCTGCCCCGCCCCAAAACAACCGCCGCAGGAACAGCAGCGCCGCCCGGCACCACTCCCCTGCCGGCCCGACCCGGCCTCGTCCCCGATGAACACCTGCGGGAGGCCGGCCTGGTCAGTGTGCTCATGGACACGCCACAGGGTAAACAAGATGCGGCAGAGGGATTTCGTCTGGAAGGAAGGCGGGAGATTCGCCTGGAAATTGTCCTGCAGCAGGAGAAAAAATAACAAGGCGGCCCGGTGCCAGGCCGGGGCTGCCTTTTTTCTGAAACCGCCTTGTTTACGAGCCGGCAGGGTTCACGGAGCGGTGATTTGATTGACCGGCAGGCCCACCATAATGCGCCGGTATACTTCAAAGTCCTCCCGCCTGATGCTGGCGATGCAGTGAATGCTGTCATAGCGCACATCCATGTGCACAGGATGTTTGGTTTCAGCATTGGTGAGCACCAGATAGTCATCCTGAATAGCGGTTACCTTACCAAAAATGATCCAACTGCCAAAAGCGATCACCACATCCATATTTTCATAAGTCTTGATATCATCTACAAAATTACTCGCCATCACATATCCCCCCAGGGCTAAATTTTTACTTGTTCATTCATTTTGCAAATATTCTGCCATGTCCAGCGGTTCGGATAAATCCACATGACCGTTGGGCGATTCTATGACATTGCCGTTCACCATGAACTGCACATATTTGATCTCCCGGTACGGCAGCAGCGCTTCCAGCAAAACATGATAGATGGCCATTTCCTGCTGGGAACCCAGTCCCCGGCTGATCTGCACATCGCTCAGATCCACATAGGCCAGCTGGTTGGCAGCTTTGTAAGTAAATTCCCGCAGGCGAATATCCTGTCCCAGCAAGGGCTGGAGCAAAAAAATCTGTTCCCGCAGGGCCACTTTGCGGATATCGTCAATCATATATTTGACCGGCTGATAAAAGTAATCGTCCGCTGTTTCTTCCGTTTTGGTATGGGGCCGGGCCAGTTTTACGCGCACTTCGGGGATGTAGAGCATTTGTCCTGGCGGCGCTTTTTCCACCATGTTTTCCATGGCAATGAGCTGGGGAGTGGTGTGATAGCGGGCGGCAATCTGCTCCAGGGTCTCCCCGTACTGCACCAGATGGTAGTACTTGTAGGGATGCCGGTAGGGTATTTTCACCTTTTCCCCCACCACCAGTTCCCGCAGGGGATACAGGTTGTTCAGTTCCACAAACTCCCTCACCCGGCTGCGGTGGCGGGCACAGAGCGACAGTAAAGTATCCCCCACTTCCACATAATAGTAAAAAAAGCCCATGATTTTCAGCTCCTCGGCAATATTTCCCCCTGTCTTGCTCTGGCTATGTTAACAGAGTATTGGGGGCACGGGAGGATCAGGAACGGTGCCGGTTGATCACTGTGGCAAATTCCCCCCAGTAGAGCAGGTCGGTGGGCTGGCGCAGGGTGCTGATCAGTTTGTCCAGCTGCAGTTGTTTGATCTCCCGCTCGGGATTCCAGACTGGCTCGTCGGGAAAACGCCTGCCCCGCAGCCGGTTGAGCACAGTGGCGAAAGGTCCCCAGAGCAGGCTGTTATAAGGCTGGTGCAAGGTGGTAATTAAATTGTCTTCGTAAAGAGCTTTGATTTCCCGCTCGGGGTTCCAGTTCAGGGTTCCCTGGACCACCCGGCCGCGCAGGCGGTTGAAAACCGTGGCCAGCTCGCCCCAGTTCACCACATCCAGGGGCAGGTGAGGACTGCTGATGATGCCTGCGGTGGTCAAACGGGCAATTTCTCCCACCGGATCCCAGGTCACTTCTTTAACTTGTAGATCCAGCGCCCGAACCAGGGCATCTTTAATGTTCACCGCCAGCAGGCGGCGCTTGGTTTCATCGGCCAGAAAAGTCCGGTCAACAGGATGATCAATAAACAGGTTTTCCAGTAGTATGGAAGGCATCTGCGAACGGCGCAACACGGCAAAATTGGCCCTTTTTTTGCCCCGGTCGATAAAACCGTGCTTGGTAAAAAAAGCGGCCAGCACACCGTGTATGATCTCCTGGGCCTGGATAGCTGTAGCGGAAGGAGTGCTGAAAATAAAACTCTCAAAGCCCGTACCGCCTCCGGCATTGTTATGCAGGGAAATAAAATAGCTGGCGCGCAACGAATTGGCAAAATCGGCCCGGGTGTTCAAAGCCACAAAAAGATCCCGGTCCCGGGTGAGGCGGATGTCCACATCATAGGGCTGCAATTCCAGGCGCAGTTTGCGGGCAATATCCAGACAAACATCTTTTTCCTGCAGATTTCCCCCGGTGGCTCCCGGATCCTTACCCCCGTGGCCCGGATCAATAACAATGATTTTAGGCATTTTTTCACCTCCTTGAAAAATACTTACAAAATGCCCGGACAGTAAAATATACTGATTAACCTCACCATTTATGTTCAACAATTAGACCCGGATGGCTGGTAAAAATCCGGATCAGGTGCTGATAATATGACCAGCGGACCATTTGCCCGAGGTGGGAATGGTCACAGATGGGCAAACAAATGATGCTTTATTGCATTTATTGATGCTGTATCGCATTTTTTTCAATGCACCAATAATAATTTATTCCGGATGATTTGCCGTCAAATCTGGCGGCTTAAGCGATGCGCATCTGCATTTTTCATAAATTTTATTTTTCCAGGAATGCAGTAATTGCTGGTAACAGCGGAACAGAACGGGCCAGTAGCCCGGGGCATGATTTTTGCTGCTATTTAAGATCATAGCCCACCTTTACCCACAGCGGGAAAGCTGGAGCAGGCACTGCTCCAGGGCCATGCTAGATTCAGGGAGGCGATTGCCAGATGGAGAAACTGAACCTGCCCGGTCCCGGTTCCCGGGCCCTGCTGGAAAGAAAGCAAAAATATGTGCCCCGGGGAATTGGTAACAGCATGCCCTTTTATGTACGGGAAGCCCGGGGAGCACTTTTGACCGATGTGGACGGCAACACTTTCATTGACTTTGCCGGCGGTATCGGCGTGATCAATGCCGGCCACTGCCCGCCGGAGGTGGTGCAGGCGGTACAGGAACAGGCAGCCCGCTACCTGCACACCTGTTTTATGGTGGTGGGATACCAGCCCTACGTGGACCTGGCGGAAAAGCTCTGCCAGATCACTCCCGGCAGCGGCGAGAAAAAGACCTTTTTTGTGAACAGCGGAGCCGAAGCGGTGGAAAACGCCATCAAGATTGCCCGGCTGGCCACCAAGAGGCCGGCGGTAATTGCCTTTGATTCGGCCTTCCACGGCCGCACTCTGCTCACCATGACCCTGACCAGCAAGGTCAAGCCATACAAATTCGGCTTCGGGCCTTTTGCCCCCGAGGTTTATCGCATCCCATACGCTTATTGCTACCGTTGCGCCTATGGGCGGACCTACCCGGATTGTGATCTGTACTGTCTACAGCATTTTGAAACCTTTTTTGCTTCCACTGTGGCGGCCGAGGAAGTGGCGGCCATCATTGCCGAACCGGTACAGGGTGAAGGCGGCTTTATTGTTCCGCCGCCCGAATTCTTCCCCGGCCTGCGACGCCTTTGCGACCGTTACGGCATCCTGCTGATCGCCGACGAGGTACAGACCGGCTTCTGCCGCACCGGTAAAATGTTTGCCGTACAGCACTGGGATGTGGAGCCCGACCTGATGACCATGGCCAAGTCGCTGGCGGCCGGACTACCTTTGAGTGCGGTTACCGGCCGGGCGGAAATCATGGATGTACCCGACCCCGGCCAGATTGGCGGCACCTACGGCGGCAACCCGCTGGCCTGTGTAGCGGCGCTGGCGGCTGTGGAAATTATGGAAAAAGATCGTCTGGCCGAACGGGCGGCGGCCATTGGCGGATATACCCTGGAACGCTTCCGCCGGCTGCAGACCCAATTCCCGGTAATAGGTGACGTGCGCGGCCTGGGCGCCATGGTGGCCATGGAGCTAGTCAAAGACAGGCAGACCAAAGATCCGGCCAAAGAGGCCTGTGCCCAGGTGGTGCGCTACTGCTATGAACACGGCCTGGTCACCTTAAGCGCCGGGGTTCATGGTAATGTGCTGCGGGTGCTGATGCCGCTCTGCATCACTGATGACCAGCTGGAGCAGGGTCTGAACATTATCCAGGCTGCTCTGGCCTCCCTCTAGCAGGTATCAGCCTGGCACAGCAATTCAGCCGTCCGTGCCGGGGAATTGTAAGGCTATATCGCCCGGCGAACCAGAAATGCTATAATGGTGTTACCAAAAAGCCTGACGATAACGGGTCCGGGTGCGGAGGGATCACCAGGTGCAGGACAGAGATGTGGAGCAATTGCTCCTGGAAAAACAGGAGCTGGAAGAAATCTTTAATTCTTCCTGTGACGAAATTTTTGTGACCGACGGCCAGGGCCGCACACTGCGGGTGAACAAGGTCTGTGAGCAGAACTACGGCGTGCCCGCCGAGGCCCTGATTGGCCAGAATGTGCGGCAGTTGCAGCAGCAGGGCTTTTTCAATCACTCGGTAGCCCTGCAGGCCATTCAGGAAAAAAAACGGGTAACAGCCATGCAGACCACCCGCAATGGCAAAAAGCTGATTGTCACGGCCAACCCCCTGCTGGATGAGCAGGGCCGGGTGCGGCGGGTGATCCTGAATTCCCGCGACATTACCGAACTGGTTAACCTGCGCCGCCAGTTGCTGGACAGTAAACAAAAACTGGCCAGCTACCGGGCCGAGCTGGACAAATTGCGCCGCCTGCTGGGACAGGAAAAGGAACTGGTGGCCGTCAGCCGGGCCATGCAGGACATTTTGACTATGGTGGAAAAGGTGGCCCAGCTGGATACCACCGTGCTGCTGGAGGGCGAGTCGGGCGTGGGCAAAGGGCTGGTGGCCCGGCGGCTGCATGAGCTCAGCCCGCGCCGGCAGCGCCCCTTCGTGGTGATCAACTGCGGAGCTATCCCGGAAAATCTGGTGGAGTCCGAGCTGTTCGGCTATGCACCGGGTGCCTTTACCGGTGCCCACCGGGAGGGCAAGGCGGGGCTGATAGAAGCGGCCAGCGGCGGCACTCTCTTTCTGGACGAGATCACCGAACTGCCCCTGAATGTCCAGGTGAAGTTGCTGCATGTGCTGCAGGACCGGCGGGTGATGCGGCTGGGGGAAAACCGCTACCGGGAAGTGGACATCCGGGTAATTGCCGCCAGCAACCAGCAGGTTTACCGACAGGTACAGGAGCAGAAATTCCGTGAGGACCTGTTTTACCGCCTGCATGTGGTGCCCATCATCATCCCCCCACTGCGGCACCGCCGGGAGGATATTGGACCCCTGGCGGAATATTTCCTGCAGATACTCAACCAGCGCTACCAGATTAACAAGCAGCTGGGCAGCGGAGCTCTGGAGGCCCTGCAGAAGTATCACTGGCCGGGCAATGTGCGCGAACTGGAAAATGTGATTGAGCGGGCGGTAGTGACAGCCGACGAGAACATCATTGAGCGGCACCATCTGCCGGAATATATCTTGACCGAACAGCAGCAGTTCCGCAATGTGTTTGTGGTGGACATCTGTCCCCTGAAGCAGGCTACCGAAGAAGTGGAAAGACAGATCCTCCAGAAGGCGCTGCAGAGGTACCGCAACACCTATCGCATGGCCCGAGCACTGCAGGTGAACCAGTCTACCATTGTGCGCAAGCTGAAAAAATACTTTCCCGAACTCAACCTGCGCGAAAAATAGTGTCGTTTCAAAGGCCGGTGAAAAGCAATGCCGGAGGACAGACCGGGGTTGCAGGTATTTCTGGGAATTTTGCTGGCCGGTCAGAGCAAGTGCGGGCCAGCCGCCACCACTGTGCACCTGCCGCCCGGTACCTGTGGTAATGTGGCCGAGCTACTGGATTATCTGGGCCTTTCCCCGACCCTGCTCGGCATGATCGTAGTGAATGGAGAGCGGGCCGGTCTGGATACCAAGCTGCCCGAAAGCGGCCTGGTGTATCTCTTCCCCTGCCTGGCGGGAGGGTGAAATGGCGTTGACAAGGAGGGGTTTTGTGGAAGGTTTTTTTGGTAAACTGTATCGCATCGATGTGAGCAGTTGTACCTTTCAGATTGAACCAATTAACGAACGTATTTATAGCCGCCTACTGGGGGGCAAGGGACTGGGCAGTTATTTGCTCTGGCGGGAAGTTCCGGCCGGCACCGACCCCCTGGGGCCGGAAAACAAGCTGATCTTCACCTGGGGGCCTCTGACCGGCACGGCGGCACCCGGTGCCAGCCGTTACGGGGTCTACAGCAAGTCCCCCCAGACCGGTTTGTACGGCGAATCCTACTCCGGTGGCCCGGCGGCTGCGGCCATGCGACGCACGGGCTGTGATGCCCTGATCATTCAGGGCCGGGCCGCCAGCCCGCTCTGGCTGGAGATCTCCGATGCCGGGGTAGATTTTCACCCGGCCGGCGCTATCTGGGGTCAGGACACCTATGCCGCCGCAGCCGCCATGCTGCAGCAGGTGCCGGCTGCTGACGCCCAGGCCGTGGTCATTGGCCCGGCGGGCGAAAACCAGGTGGTTTTTGCCTGCCTGGAGAACAACAACTGGCGCTCGGCCGGCCGCACCGGCATGGGCGCCGTGCTGGGCAGCAAGCTGGTCAAGGGGCTGGTTTTCCACGGCCAGACTCCCTATCCCCTTTATGATGCCGGGCTGCTCAAAGAGGTGGCCCGCCAGATCCGCCAGCAGTCCCTGAGCCACCCCGCGGTGAACACCTACCGCACCTACGGTACCACCGTAATGGTGGGAGCCATGAACGGTGCCCGCGCCTTCCCTGCTTCCTACTGGCGGGAAGGAACGCTGGAAAATTGGCCGGAACTGAGCGGGGACACCTTTTTGCAGAAATTTACCGTGAAGCCCCGGGCCTGCCCCAACTGTTTCATGGCCTGTGCCAAACTGGCGCAGATGGAAAGCGAGCGCTACGGTCAAATCACCATTGAGGGACCGGAATACGAGACTATTTTTGCCTTTGGCGGGCTCTGCCGGATTGCCTGCCTGGAGGATATTATCTACATCAACGACCTCTGCGATCGCCTGGGTCTGGATACCATTACGACGGGCAATCTGGTGGGACTGGTGATGGAGGCGGTCCGCCTGGGCCGGCTGGACTATCCCCTGGCCTATGGTGATACAGCGGGCACAGTACAGCTCTTGCAAGACATAGCCGCCCGGCGGGACCTGGGCAGCGTGCTGTCCCGGGGAATTATCCCTGCCGCCCGGGAACTGCACCTGGAAGACCTGGCCGTGCATGTCAAAGGGCTGGAACCACCCGGCTACGACCCGCGGGTGTTGAAGGGCATGGGTCTGGCCTACGCCACTTCCACCCGGGGGGCCTGTCACCTGCGGGCCACTTTTTACAAACCCGAACTGAGCGGCGTGATTGACCCGGCCACCGTGGAAGGCAAGGCCAAACTGTTTATCGAATATGAAAATCGCCTGACCATTTTCAACACCCAGATTTTCTGCCTCTTTTTCCGCGATCTGCTGGGCTGGCCGGAGCTGAGCCGCCTGATCCAGGCCGCCACCGGGGTGAACTACACCAGGGAACAGCTGGAGCAGATGGCCAATGATATAGTCACCATCACCCGCCTGTTCAACGCCCGGGAAGGGGCCACCCGAGAGCTGGATACCCTGCCCGACCGCCTGTTCCAGGAGGGCGTCAACAACGGCCAGCACCGGCTGACCCGGGAAGAGTTGAGCTTTATGGTTGACGAGTACTACAGCCTGCGCGGCTGGCAGGACAGCGGATACCCGCGGGAACAGGAGCTGCTAGAGTTTCTGGGCCGCTGAGGACCGGTGCCATCAGCTCTCCCGTTCCGCTCCGGCCCGGGCCGCCGCTGCGCCGGCCAGGCGTCCGGTAGCAAAAGCGATGTGCAGGTTGTAACCGCCGGTGGGGCCATCCACATCCATGACCTCACCGGCAAAATAAAGGTCCTGTACCAGGCGCGAGGCCATGGTGCGCGGGTCAATCTGGCGGACATCCACTCCCCCGGCCGTCACGGTAGCTTCGGCCAGGGGATGAGTACCGGTAATGTTTAATGGAAGATTTTTCAACAGCCTGGCCAGAGTTTGCCAGGCTGTTTTGCTGATCTGGGCCACCTGGCGCTCCGCCGGCAGGCCGCCCCGCTCCAGCACCACCGGCGCCAGCGCATGCGGCACCATCTGCCGGACAATATTTAACAGGCTCTTGCGCGGGTTTTGCCGGGCCTGCTCGCCCAGCACGGCCAGCAGCTGCTCCAGGGTTATGTCGGGAAACAGATCCACAAAGGCCGGCAGGGACCCCGGCACGCTCGTGGCCGGACGCCGGTGCAGATAGACCGAAACAGCCCGGCTGGCGCGCAGCGCCGCAGGCCCGGAAATCCCCCGGTGGGTGAAGAGCAAATCCCCCCGGCTGCCGGTCAGCAAGCGGCGGTCGGGGTCCAGCACGGTCAGGGCAATGCCCGGCAGGCTCACTCCCTGCACCAGCCGCTGCCGGATCCAGGTGTCGGCACAGACCAGGGGCACAGCCGCCGGGATGGGCGGTACAATGCGGTGGCCGGCCTGAGCGGCCAGCCGGTAACCATCGCCGGTGGAACCGGTGGCCGGATAGGACATGCCGCCGGTAGTCAGAATAACCCGGCCGGTAAGCGCCTGTCCGCCGGCCAGCCGCACTCCCAGCACGCGGCTCAGATCTGCCGGGAGCAGCAGCTCGCCAACCGGGCAGCCGAAGCGAAACCGCACCCCCAGCTGCCGGGCCCGTTCCGCCAGCGCGGCCACCATTTGCCGGGCATCCGCCCCCCGGGGAAAGACCCTGCCCTCATCTTCCACCACCGAGGGTATCCCCAGGCGTCGAAAAAATTCCCGGCAGTCCCGGCTGGTAAAGCTGTGCAGCGCGCTGTACAGAAATTTGCCATTGCCGGCAATGGCCTCCACCATGGCCCGGGGTTCACTGTCATGGGTAAAGTTGCAGCGACCGCCCCCGGTCAGAGCCATCTTGCGGCCGGGCCGGTCGTTTTTTTCCAGGATGGTCACCCGGGCTCCCGCTGCCGCAGCGGCGATGGCCGCCATCATACCGGCCGGCCCGGCCCCAACAACCAGAATCTGTGACGGCATAATTTTCCCTTTCCTGTCTTGATCATCAACTTCAGGCTTCTTCTATTTTAACCCATACATTGCCCCGGGCCGCGCTTTGCAGCATGGCTTCCACCAGGCGCACCGAACGGTAACCTTCCGCAAAGGTGGGCCAGGGCGGTGCAGCCGGCGGAGCGGTTTGAGCAGCCGGGATGCGGTTTTCTTTCTGCTGCAGCAGGTGGCTGTAAAAGCCGAGTAACAGGTTTTTCACACCGTCCGGCCAGCCTTCAATATGTCCGGGGGGGTAATGGCACAGCTCTCTGGCGGCACCGGGCCGCGCTGCATCCTTTACGATACACTGGCTGCCCGGCTCCCGCTGGCCCAGATGAATTTTTTCCGGCTCTTCCTGCCGCCAGGCCAGCGAAGCCCGGCTGCCGTCCAGGGCTAAAAATAGATCGTTTTTGTGTCCGGGGCTGACCTGGGACACGGTGAACACCCCCCTGGCTCCCGAGGCCAACCGCAGCAGGACGCTGGCGTATTCGGGAGCGGCCACCTCCTGCCAGCATCCCCGTGCGTCACGGCGCCGCTGGTGGATCACCGCAGTATCGGCCAGCACGGCGGTGATTCTGTCGCCGCTAATATACTCTACCAGATCACACCAGTGCGAAGCAATATCGGCCAGCACACCGCCCGGACCGCCCTGCCCGGTTTGCAGGCGCCAGTCAAAGTCGTCTTCTTCCAGCAACCAGTCCTGCAGATAGCCGCCGCGCACCAGGTTGATGCGCCCCAGGGCCTTACCGGCCACCAGCCTTCTGGCCTCCTGCACCATAGCATACATGCGGTAGTTGAACATGACCGCAGTGCTCAGGCCCCTGTCCCGGGCGAGGGCCGCCAGTTCGCGGGCCTGGGCGGAGGTCACCGCCAGCGGCTTTTCACTGACCACAGCTTTGCCCTCCAGCAGCGCGGCTTTGCTGATCTCATAATGCCGGTCGTTTGTGGTACATACGTGCACGGCATCAATATCCGGAGCGGACAGTACATCCCGGTAGTCATGGTAAACTCGCTCAATATGCCACTGCCGGGCCTGCTGCGCGGTATGATTGCGGTTTGTGCCGCAGAGGCCGGCAATTTCCACAAAACCCAGGCGCCGCAGGGCTTCGATATGAGCACGGGCGGCCTTGCCGGTGCCGATAACCGCTGCGCGTACGGGGGACATAAACTTCACCTCGGTATATTAATTTGCGGGAATTCACCCGGCATAAACGACCAATTTGCTCTCCCAATGGAAATGGCAGGCCGCACCAGCCTGCCAGGTTAAACAACTTCCGGTATGGAGATTAGCAGATGGGCGTCAAACTGCGCCCTCTGGCCCGGGCAATTTTCTCCACATAAGCCCGTGCTTTTTCGGTAATCAAATCATAGTTACCTTCGGCCAGCCCCTGTTTGGTGATGTCACTGCCCACACCCACAGCAACGGCACCGGCTTTGATCCACTGTTCTACGTTATCCAGGCTGACCCCGCCGGTGGGCATGATATTGGCCTGGGGCAGCGGACCGCGAATGGCCTTGATGGCCTGCGGACCAAACAGCTCGCCCGGGAACAGTTTGACCACGTCCACCCCCAGCTCCAGGGCGGAAATAATCTCGGTAACAGTGGCACAGCCGGGCATACAGATTTTCTGGTAGCGGTTGCACAGCCGCACGGTATCCGGGTTGAAGCCCGGGCTGACAATGTACTGGGCACCGACCAGAATGCAGGCGCGGGCGGTTTCCGGATCCAGGACGGTACCGGCACCGATCAGCATTTCCTCCTCGCTGAAGGAAGCAGCCAGCTGGCGGATGACCTCGACGGCGCCGGGGACGGTCATGGTTACTTCAATGGCGGGGATACCGCCTTTGCGCACGGCTTCAATCACCCGCAGGGCTTTTTCGGCGTTGTCGGCCCGGATCACCGCCACTATGCCGGCCTCCAGAATGCGGTTCAGCTGAGCGTGTTTTTTCAGCATGGTAAAGCCCTCCCGGTTTATCTTTGCACCCGGCCGCTGCCATCACCCCGGGCCAGCAGTTCCACCTCATCCAGGGTGACCAGGTTGAAGTCGCCGTGAATGGTGTGTTTCAGGCACGAGGCAGCCACAGCAAAGTTGATGGCCTCCTGGGGCTGCTTACCGGTCAGCAGGGAGTAAATCAGGCCAGCTCCGAAGGAATCGCCGCCCCCCACCCGGTCCAGGATGGGAGTGATATCATAACGCCGGGGATGGTAGTACTCCGTACCATCGTAAAGCAATGCCGACCAGCCGTTGTGCGAGGCCGAAAAGCTTTCCCGCAGGGTAATGGCTACATACTTAAAGCCAAAAGCCTGCTGCAGCTGACGGGCCACATCCTTATAACCCTCCAGGTTCAACTGCCCGCTGGTGATGTCGGATTGGGCCGCCTTGATCCCAAAGACATCGGCCGCATCTTCTTCATTGCCAATACAAACATCCACATAGGGCATCAGTTCGGTCATGACCTGGCGGGCCTTTTCCTTGCTCCAGAGCTTTTTGCGGTAGTTCAGGTCACAGCTGACGGTGAGGCCGGCTTTTTTGGCCGCCTGGCAGGCCTGCAGCACACAGGCGGCGGTGCTGTCGCTGATGGCCGGTGTAATGCCCGTCCAGTGGAACCAGCTGGCTCCGGCAAAAATTTTCTCCCAGTCGAAATCTTCCGGTCGGGCTTCAGCAATGGCCGAACCGGCCCGGTCGTACACCACTTTGGAGGGGCGCTGGGCAACGCCGCTTTCCAGGAAGTAGATGCCCAGGCGTTTGCCACCGCGCACAATGTAAGAAGTGTCCACACCAAAGCGGCGCAGGTGATTGATGGCCGACTGGCCGATGGGGTTGTCCGGCACTCTGGTGACATAGCAGGCCTGCAGGCCGAAATGGGCCAGCGAAACCGCCACGTTGGATTCCCCACCGCCATAGGTGACATCAAAGCGGTCGGCCTGAGTAAAGCGCAAATGGTTGGGCGTGGAAAGGCGCAACATAATTTCGCCAAATGTAACTACTTTTTTGCTCATGTTCCAGGACCCCCGTCCTTTCTGAACAAATTTTTTAGATGCGGACCAGTTTATGCAAGAAATCCCGGGACTGCCGGGCGCTGCTTTCCGGATCGGGCAGCGGCAGTATTTCCGCCGACAACGCCCCCCGGTAGCCTACTTCCCGCAGGGTTTGCACCAGAGCCCCAAAATCCAGATGTCCAAAACCAGGAGCCCAGCGATTGCTGTCGGCAGTGTGCACATGCCACAGCAGTGGTCCGGCCGCCCGGATGGCCGCGTGCATATCGGCTTCTTCTATATTGGCGTGGAAAGTATCATACAGCAGGCCAATATTGGAGCAGCCGGTTTGTTTGATCAAATCCAGAGTTTCCGCTACGGTGTTCAGCAGGTTGGTTTCGTAACGATTAATCGGTTCCACAATCAGGCGCACCTGCCGGGCAGCGGCGTATTCACCGCACCGGGTCAGGGCTTCCCGCAGCCAGGGCACGGCCTGCTCCCGGGTGTTCCCTTCCCCGCAGCGGCCCCGGATCAGGCCGATGATCACCATGGCCTGCAGTTTGCCTGCCAGGTCGATATGCTTTTGCACCCGCTGAATAGCGGCCCGGCGGATGGCCCCGTCGGGATCGGTAAAGCTCAATCCTTCTTCACCGTAGGCCTGCCCGGTCCCAATGGCCACCACGGGCAAACCCAGCTTTGTTACCAGCTCCTGCAGACCGGCGGCATCCACCTGCTCCGGATCACGCACAGCCAGTTCCACGGCATCAAAACCGAGATCGGCCACGCGCTGGATACCTTTTTCCAGGGAGTCTTTGTAGGCCAGAGCAGCAAATTTCGCCGGTCCGGATACAACCAGACATGTTTGCATTTTCTTCACCAGGCTTTGTTTTTAGCTAGTAAGACAGGACTGCCGGCCGGGCAGTCCTGTCTTTGTATATATGAGGAAGAGGGGGGAAGCGTTTACGCGGGAGGCCAGCGCAGGCTGTACAGGCTGCGGCCGCCGGGAGCCAGGGGGCCTTTGAGCACGGCTTCCACTTCTTCCCGGGGACGCTGGGTCACCTCTTCGATGGGCGGCAGCTGGCCGGGCGGGAATTTTTCCATGATATCGTTGACCAGTTTGGTCAGGTAGTCCAGGAATTTCTCAATGCCCGGGATGGCTTTGTCCGCGCTGGCCAGAGAGGCCTTGCCCACCACACCTTCCGGATAGGCGGACACTTCAATGGGACCCATGCCCACCTGACCGTACCAGGCGATGGGGCGATGCAGCAGGTTGCCGGCCTTGTCAATATGGCCGTCGGGCATAAAGCCGCGCACGTTGGTATCCACCACTTTACTCATGTCAATCATTTCCGGGAACAGGGCCAGCGACCAGGAGGTCTCCACTTCGTCGGCATGGATGAAGTGGGTTTCGTACGGGCCGCCTTCGCTCTTCAGTTTAAATTGATCCTGAATGGCGTGGTACCAGTTCACATTGCACACCACCATGGGCACCTGGTAGGTCTTGGCAAACTGGTGAATGGCGGTGGGTATAACATACTCCTGCCCGTGACCGTTGAGCAAAATCATCTTGCGGAAGCCGGTGTTCCAGTAACCGGCCATGACCGACTTGAGCACGCCGATAAAGATCTCTTCCGGCAAAATTACCGTACCGGGCATACCCATGTGGTGGTAGGGGTGCGATCCCCACCAGAGCGGCTGGGACACTGTGCAGCCGGTCCTTTTGGCCACCAGTTCGGCCATGCGGGTAACCAGGAAGGTGTCTTCACCCAGACAGGCATGCGGGCCGTGGGCTTCGGTGGCCCCCACCGGAATAATGATCAGGTCATTCTTTTTCAGTCTTTCTTCCACCTGGGCCCAGGTCATATTTTGCAGGTAGATGCCGTCATTCTTGTCCATGCTGCCAGCATCTTTCAGAGGTAAACCCCATTTGCTCATCTTTTTGCCTCCCAACCATGTTATTGTTCAAAATAGCTGCTGGTGCTGTGTTTAATCCTGATGCGGATAGATGACCACTTCGATGGCTTCGCCGCGCCGCATGGCGGCAAATCCCTGCTCAATCTCGCTCAGCGGCAGGCGATGGGTAATCAGTTTGTCCAGCGGCAGCACACCGCTTTCAATCATTTTAATAGTCGGTGGGAAAGTGTATTTAGCAATGAAGCTGCCCATAATGGTCAGTTCGTTGCGGGTGATGTCATTCTGGGCAATCTCGGCCCGGGCGTTCTGGTTCTGACCAAACAGCAGGATGCGCCCACCCCGCCGGGCCACCTGGATGGCGTCCTTAAGCAGCACACCCACGGCGTCCACCACCACATCGGCACCCAGACCGCCGGTTTGTTCCTGCACTATTTGCGCCAGATTTTCCTGGGCCGGGTTGACCACCACATCGGCACCGCTGATGCGGGCGTAGTGCTGGCGGAAGGGAGAAATTTCGGCCACAATGACTTTACCGGCACCGGAAGCCTTGAAGATCTGGGTGAAGTACAGCCCGATGGGGCCGGCCCCGAGCACCACCGCGGTTTCGCCAGGCTGCAGCTTGATCTTCTGCGTTGCGTTAACCACACAGGACAGAGGCTCGGCAAACACGGCAATTTCCGGCGGCACGTCCTTGCTGATCTTGTGCAGCGCTTTGGCCGGCGCCACGTTGTACTCGGCAAAGCCCCCGTCCAGGAAGATACCCAGCGTGGTCATGTTGCTGCACATGTTGGGCATCCCATTTTTGCAGTATGTGCAGGAACCGCAGGTCAGGTTGGGATCCACCACCACGTGGTCGCCCACGGCAAATTCGGTCACGGCAGAACCCACTTCCAGAACCTCGCCCACATACTCATGGCAGAGAATGCTGCCCACATTGCCGGGATGGCCCGGGGGAACGTGCAGAATGTGCAGGTCGGTACCACAAATGCTGGCGGCCAGCACTTTGAGCAGGACCTGGTCGGGTGCCTGTATTTTGGGTACAGGCACCTGGCGCAGTTCCAGTTTTCCCGGTGCGGCAAATACGGCCGCTAACATTGTCTCCTTCATCTAAAAGACCTCCAAAAATTAGTCCATGACGCAGGTAATTTTGCACTCATTGCGGTCGGTGCGCAGCATGACCAGGTTTTCGGGCACCTCGTCCAGAGTGACTTTCTTGGTAATCAGGGGCAGCATGTTCATACCGGTGGCCATGGCTTCAATTACCCGGGGGAAGGTACCTTCGCCGGAGTGACCCTGGGCACCAACGATTTGGGCGCGGCGCACCTGCAGCACTTCACCGGTTACCGGCATCTTGGCGTCGGCCCGGGCTACCACCACCACGGTGCTGTTCAGGCCGCGGCCTTCCCAGATGCACTGCTCAATCAGCGGGTAAACTACGGTGGGCAGACCGGTAGCTTCCAGATAGAGCTTGGCCCCATAGCCATCGGTCAGCTCCAGCACACGCTGTACAAAGTCCTCTTTCAGGGGGTTGATCACGAAATCGGCACCCAGTTTGCGGCCAATTTCCGCCCGGCCGGCTTCCGGCTCGGACAGGATCACGCGGGCCGCTCCCATGCGCTTCAGGATGGCGCAGGCCGCCAGACCTACCGGACCGCCGCCGCAAATAACCACGTTGTCACCGGGCTTGATCCCGCCGCCCCGCTGCACCACCGCGTTGTAAGCCACGCAGGTGGGCTCCACCAGCGAACCGGCCAGGTAGAGGTCTTCACCCTGGTAAGTATCTTTCAGCGGATCCAGGCTCCAGACCACGCGATCGGGCACCACAATGTATTTGGCAAAAGCACCGTTGACATTGAAACCAATTTCATCCAGCCGCTCGCAGTGGTTGGGATAACCGTCGGCACAGGGCTGGCAGCGACCGCACCAGAGCATTTCTTCGGCGCAGACATCTTCGCCCCCGACAAAGGGCTTGTTGGTCCGCTTGTTGATGGCACCGGGGCCGGCCTTGACAATTTTACCGGCAAACTCGTGACCCAGCACGGCCGGAAAGCCGGTCAGACCGGGATACCAGATGTAGCCGTCATCATCGGGCTGGGCCATGTGTACGTCACTGCCGCAAATACCACAGGCTTTAACCTCAATCAGAACTTCGCCCGGGCCCGGCTCGGGAACATCCACTTCTTCCACGGCCACTACCGGGTTGCGCCATACTTTGGAACCCAGATAGGTCTGTTTGAACTCAATGTCCTTGGCCCCCAGCTTGAAATCGGGCTTGGGTGCCCATTCCGCTCTAAGTACTACTGCCCGCATTTTTTCTGCCATTTTAAGCAAGCCTCCTTGGTATTTTGGTGTTGGTAATATATTGGCCAAAGAAAAATCTTGTAAACGTTTGTATTTTACCTAACAAAAAAGGTTAGTAAATTTATTTAGGCATACTGCTGCGCCGCACCACCAGCTCGGGCTGCAGGATGATCTTTTTCTTTTCCCGGGACGGGCCCTCCTTGATTTCTTCAATCAATATCTTGGCTGCCATCTCGCCCATGGCATATTTGGGCTGGGCTACCGTAGTCAAACTCACTTCGGCATATGAAGCAAAGGGAATATCATCAAAACCCACTACCGCCAGATCGCCGGGTACCCGCAAATTCATATCGGCGGCCGCCTGCAGCACGCCCAGGGCCAGGATATCATTGGCGGCAAAGATCGCGGTGGGCCGGGGCGATAGTTTGAGCAGTTCCAGCGCATTGCTGTAGCCGCTTTCCCGCTTAAAGGATCCCAGGCGCACCAGCTCCGGTCTTACCGGCAGTTCGTAAGCTCCCAGCATCATCTTGTAGCCCTGCAATCTTTCCCGGGTGGCCTCCACATGGGACAGCCCCCCCACAAAGGCAATATCGCGATGTCCAGTTTCGATTAAATGTTCCATGACCAGACAGGCGCCCCGCACATTATCAATCACCACATAATGGGCCTGAATGTTTTTCAGGACGCGGTTGATCATGATCAGCGGTACCGCGCTGTCGGCCAGATACTCCATCATCTGCTGCTCATCATTAATTACTGAAGCCAGAATGATGCCGTCCACCCGTTTTTCTTCCAGCAGGGCCAGGTATTTTCTTTCTTTTTCCTCTTCCCAGTTGGTGTTGCACAAAAATATGCTGTAACCGGCCTGCGCCGCCGCTTCCTCCGCACCCCGGGCCACTTCGGGGAAAAAGGGGTTGGTGATATCGGGGATGATCAATCCCAGAGTCTTGCTTTCCCTGGTGACCAGGCTGCGCGCCAGCGCATTGGGCTTGTATCCCATTTCTTCCGCCAGCTTTTGAATCTCGCGGCGGGTTTTTTCGTTTACCTCCGGCCGGTTGTTCAGGGCGCGGGAGACGGTGGCGTAGGATACTCCAGCCTTTCTGGCTATATCTTTGATGGTTACCGCCATGCGTTTCCCTCCCTACAAACGTTTTCAGGTTCTAGATCAATTATACAAACGTTTTCAGGAGGTGTCAAGGGAATTACCACAAAATAATTCGCATTGCCCCAGCCTTTTACAATGCGCTAATTTGTGTAAAAAAGAGGGAAGCCTGTTGTGCCGGGCTTCCCTCTTTTGTCTGATATTAGTCAATACCGGACAACTTAAATAATCTTTTTGCCGAGAATCTTTTCCAGCTCAGCAATGTTTTGATCCACGTTGTCCTTGTTGATCACCTGAGTGCCGGTATCAATCCGCTTCTCCACTTGCTCGCCTTTTACGGCTTTTACAGCAGCCTCTACCGACATTTTACCGATGTTGTAGGGGCTTTGAGCAATGGAAGCATCCAGCTTGCCTTCCTTGATGGACTTCAGCGCATCCGGGGAACCATCGAAACCAACCACCGGGATGTTCTTCTTGGCCGCCTGCAGAGCCTGCAGAGCACCCAGAGCCATCTCGTCATTGGTAGCGAAAACGCCCTGAATATCCGGGTTGGCCTGCAGGATGTTTTCCATTACGGAGACCGCCATGGCGCGCTCCGAGTTGGCCGGTTGAATGGTGACAATCTTCACGCCGCCAGCTTCCAGCATTTCTTTGGCGCCATTGGCTCATTCATCGTGGGTGGGATCACCCAGAGCACCGCGCAGGATGGCCACCTTGGCGCCCTGGCCCAGTTTCTTGGCCAGGTATTCGCCGGCCTGTTTGCCGCCGGCCAGGTTGCCTGTTCCCACAAAGGATACCTTGCTGTCCCAGTTGGCATCGGTATCGGCTAGCACCACCGGAATGCCGGCAGCCTTGGCTTTATCAAAAGCAGCGATAGCCGAAGAAGGCTGACTGGGAGCCACTACCAGAGCAGAAACCTTGTTCACAATCTGGTCTTCAATCATGCTGATCTGGCCGGTAACATCAGTTTCAGCATTCGGGCCCAGAACTTTTACATCCACACCCAGGTCTTTGCCTGCCTGTTCAGCACCGGCGGTCACAATCTTCCAGTAGTCACTGTTGGCAGCTTTCAAGACTACACTGACCTTGATCTTGTCCGACTTGGCTTCACCCTGTTGAGATTGCTGGTTGTTTTGGGTCGATCCACCACAGCCGGCCAGAGCTACCAGCATGGCCACAGCCAGCAAAGCTACACCAAATTTTTTCAGCATGACAATACCCCCTTGGAAATAATTTGAGTTTGTACCGAGCAGTCAAAATACGGTTATCCAGCCGTTCTTTTTTTCACCTCCTCGATTTTGCCGCTGCCCTCTGGCGCAACACATCTACATACACAGCGGCAATGATCACAATACCAATGGCTACCGTTTGCATTTCCGCCGAAACGCTGAGCAGGTTCAACCCATTGCGCAGCACGGCCATAATCATGGCACCAATCAAGGTGCCCCAAACGGTACCAACGCCACCAAAGAAACTCGCCCCGCCGATAATGGCAGCAGCAATGGCGTCAAACTCGTAACCCAGACCGGCCAGCGGGTAGGCCGCGTTCACCCGCCCTACCAGCACCAAACCGGCCAGGGCAGCCAGAAAACCGCTCAATGTATAAACAATGATCAGGATGCGATCAACATTGATACCCGACAGACGGGAGGCTTCCGGGTTGCCACCCACGGCGTAGATATAGCGCCCGGTGGTGGTGCGGGTGAGAAACAGGTGAAAGATAACATACACTCCAATGACCAGCACAAAGCTTACCGGCACTGGTCCCCAGAAACTGGCTCCCACATATTGAATGGAAACAGGAAATCCCGAAATGGGCGATGCGGCGGTCACAATCAGCGCCAGCCCCCGGGCCACGTTCATGGTACCCAGAGTGGAAATAAATGGGTGCGGCAGATGCAGTTTGGTCAGCATCACCCCGTTCAAGAATCCCAACAAAACGCCTATACCCAGACAAACCAGGATACCCAGCAGGGGAGACAGGCCCATCTTGACCACTACAATGGCCATGCAAACCGTGGAAAGAGCCAGAATTGAGCCCACCGACAGATCAATCCCACCGGTCAGAATGGCCAGCAACAATCCCAGCGCTATCAAGCTGTTGATGGAGGACTGGCGCGCCACGTTCATCAGGTTGTCCAGGGTCAGAAAATTGGGCGACAAAAAGGCCAGTACCGTACAGAGAATCAGCAGTCCAATCAGGGCACCAAAGCTGCGCAAAATATCCCGCCAGCGATTGGGATTGGGCAGAGATCCCTTTTCCGCCAGAGCTGCGCCCGCCTCATTTTTTATACTCATTGCCTAAACTCCCCCCGTTGCTGCAAACATGATCTTTTCTTGTGTAGCTTCCTGCCGGTCAAACTCCCCGGTAATTCGCCCTTCCCGCATGACCAGAATGCGATCGCTCATACCCAGGACTTCCGGCAGCTCCGAAGAAATCATCATGACACAGGCACCCTGTTCAACCAGCCGGTTGATCAGGTTGTACACCTCCACCTTGGCACCCACATCAATACCCCGGGTGGGTTCGTCAAAAATAAATATCTGCGCCTTGCTCATCAACCATTTGGCCAAAACCACCTTTTGCTGGTTGCCACCGGAAAGCAACCTGGCCGGCCTGTCCATATACAGCGGCCTGACCTGCAGCTCACGGGCCAGCCTTTCCGCCTCCCTGGCCACGCTGGAGAGATTGATCACGGTGCCCCGGGAATACCTGTCCAGCGCCACCAGCGAGGTATTAAAGGAGATACTCTGAATCAGTACCAGACCCTGATTTTTGCGGTCCTCGGTAAGAAAGGCAATGCCGCAGTTAATGGCATCCCGGGGACACTTGATTTTCACTTCCCGGCCAAAAACATATATTTTTCCGCCGTCGATTTTATCGGCACCAAAGATGGCCCGGGCCAGCTCGGTACGGCCGGCTCCTACCAGTCCGGCTATCCCCAGCACTTCGCCCCGGTAAGCAATAAAACTGATATCATGAAGCACCTTGCTCCGGCAGAGCCCTTCCACCCGCAGCGCTTCCTCGCCCCGCCGGGTAATTATTTTGGGGAATTTCTCTTCCAGGTTCCGCCCCACCATCAGGTGAATAATTTCTTCTATGTTGGTTTCGGCAAGCTTTTTGGTGGCCACATATTTGCCGTCGCGCAGCACCGTAACCGTATCGCAAATTTTGTATATTTCATCCATGCGGTGCGAAATAAAGATTACCGCCACGCCCTTTTGTTTGAGGCGGATGACTGTCTGCAACAGCTCATGGGTTTCCCGGGCACTCAAACTGGAAGTGGGTTCATCCATAATGATCAGGCGGGCGTTCTTGGACAGGGCCCGGGCAATTTCCACCATTTGCTGCTGGCCCACCCCCAGACTGCCCACTTTGACCCGGGGATCAATACATAGTCCCAGCTCACCCAGCAAGCCGGCGGAAATCCGGATCATTTCCTCGCGGTTGAGCCAGCCCAGGTTTTTGCTTTGCAGCAGTTCATGGCCCAGAAATATGTTCTCATACACGGCCATCTGGGGCACGATATTCAGTTCCTGATAGATACAGGCAATTCCCAGCTCAATGGCCTGACGGGGTGTTTTTATCTCCACTTCCCGGCCTTCCCAGAAGATCTGGCCGCTGTCTTTTTGATAGGCGCCGGTCAAAATTTTGATCAGCGTAGACTTACCGGCCCCGTTTTCACCCATCAGACCCAGCACTTCGCCGGGATGAATACAAAGGTTAACCCTGTCCAGGGCCAAAACACCGGGAAAGCTTTTGGTTACTTCTTTCAGTTCCAGCAACGGTTGGGGCAAGAAAACAACCTCCTCCCTGGCACAATCAAGTAAGCGCTTACATTTTACTGCTCAACAACACCTGAATATGGATTATTGTCAGGGTAGCTCAGCAACCGGGTCAGCCCGTTGATCCTCCTGTTTTGCGCCGGCAAAGCGCCGCCGGAGATGTGGCCGATTTGCGAATTACCAGATGGGTATCCAGAATAATGCGCTTGCGAGGCAAATTCTCACCATTGATCAGATTAACCAAACAATCAATCGCCTGGTGCCCCATGCTGTAGATGGGCTGCGCCACGGTTGTCAGGGGCGGATCGGTTACCGAGGCAATGATGGTGTCGTCAACCCCCACTACCGACAGTTGCTCCGGTACAGCCAGGCCGGCCGCTTTGGCTTCCGCAATGATACCAATCGCCACCATATCGTTAAAGGCCACCACCGCAGTGGGCTTTTTGCTGAGCTGCAACAACTGGCGAACAGCCCTGCGCCCACCTTCTATACCCCTGCAGTCAAATATCTGCAGCTCATCGCTGATGGCCAGACCGTATTCCTCCAGAGCCCGCAGGTAGCCCAGCCTCCTGTCCTGGCTGGTTTTGATGGTCAGCGACTGGGTAGCCAGGGCAATCACCCGGTGGCCCAGCTCAATCAAATGCCGGGTGGCCGTGTAACCTGCTTCCACATTATCCACCAGTACCGAGCACAAATCCATATCGGTAGCTTCCCGCGCGACCAGCACAACCGGCAGGCCGCTTTTTTGCACCTGCTTCAGGGCCTGACTGCCCGCGCTGGCGGCAGCAAACAACAAACCATCGATGCGCTTTCTCAAAAGCAGGCGCACATAAGCCTGCTCCTTATGCGGCTTGTTGTCTGTGTTGCAGATAATCACATTGAATCCATGGTAGTTGGCCCGATCTTCTACTCCCCGGGCCAGCTCGGCAAAAAAGGGGTTGGCAATATCCGGCAACAGAAATCCCAGGGTATAGGTTTTCTTGCCTGTTAATGCCGCGGCCACCGCATTGTGCGAGTAATTCAGGTCGCGAATGGCGGCCATTACTCTCTGACGCGTTTCTTCCTTTACTCCCGGGCTGTGATTAAGCACGCGGGAGACCGTGGCTATGGATACGCCGGCCCGCTGAGCAATATCATAAATGGTAGGCATTGGCAGATCACCCGGTAATATGACGTAAGCGCTTACATTTTTCAGTATCTTTATTCTACATATATTTTTTTTTACCTGCTGTCTATTTGGTTAATTTTAATAAATTTTTTAGTTGACACTGCGCTTTACAGGGTGACGCCGTCCTTGAATATGGCTATTTCCCGGAAGCCGGCCTTTTCATGACAGGCCTGGCTCCCGCTGGCCACAGCAATGATCTGCTGCCACAGCTCACCGGCCAGCACCGGCAGCGGCCTGCCCGCCAGCAGGTCACCGGCGGAAAAATCAATCCAGTGCGGCTTGCGTTGGGCCAGCACATCATTTGAAGCAATTTTCAGTGTGGGCACCGGTCCACCCAGTGGCGTACCGCGGCCGGTAGTGAACAGCACCATCTGGGCACCGGCGGCGGCCAGTGCGGTTACCGCCACCATGTCATTCCCCGGACCATCCAGCAAACTCAGACCGGCCTGTTTAATCCGGTGGCCGTAGGGAATTACATCCACCACCTGGCTGTGGCCGCCCTTTAAAATGCAGCCCAGCGATTTTTCCTCCAGCGTGGTAATCCCGCCCTGTTTGTTGCCGGGTGAAGGGTTTTCATATACCGGCTGCTGGTAACGTTGAAAATACCGCTTGAACCCGTTAATCATGCCCACTATTTTTTCAAATACCTGTTCATCGACAGCCCGGTCCATCAAAATTTGTTCCGCCCCAAACATCTCGGGCACTTCGGTCAGAATGGCACTGCCCCCCCGGGCCACCAGGTAATCGGACACGCAGCCCACCAGCGGGTTGGCTGTAATGCCGGAGAACGCATCCGAGCCACCGCACTTCAGCCCCAGCACCAGCTTGCTCACCGGTATCGCCGTGCGGGTGAAGCTCTCGGCATAGCGCACCAGCGGCTCTAAAAGTTCCAGTGCCGCTTCCACCTCATCGCCCACAGCCTGGGCTTCTAAAAACTTAACCCGCTCGGGATCAACCTGGCCCAGCACCTGTTTAAAGGAAGCAATGTTGTTGTTTTCACAGCCCAGACCCAGCACCAGCACGGCGGCCGCATTGGGATGCTGCACCAGGCCGGCCAGAATCTGCTGGGTTTGCTGTTGATCTTTACCCAGCTGCGAACAACCGTAAGGGTGACCAAAATGATAAATACCATCAATTCTGGCTCCCTGAAAAGCCAGTCCGGCCCGGCGGGCAATCTCGGCCGCCACCGCATTGCTACAGCCCACCGTATTGATGATCCAGACTTCATTGCGCACGCCGGCCCGCCCATCCCGGCGCAGGTAGCCGGCAAAGCTGTCGGGCAGCCCCTCCGGTACCAGGGGCAAGCTGGCTGCAGGACGGGGGGAATAGCTGTATGACTGTGGACCGGCCAGAGCGGTGGCCAGATTGTGACTGTGCACATGCTGCCCGGCCAGAATATCCCGGCTGGCCGTACCAATGGCATAACCATATTTAATCACCCGTGCCCCCTCGGAAATATCCCTGATGGCTACTTTGTGCCCCCGGGTAACAGGCTCGAGTGTTCTCAAGATGCTATCGCCCAGGCTCAGCTCGATATCGCCGGGCAGATCGGCCAGCGCTACGGCCACATTGTCGGCGCTGTGGATTTGCAACAATTTACCTTTCATCATTGCCCCGCTCCCCGCGCTATTTCTCCAGCAGTTCCCTCAGGGCAGACAGCGGGCCACGGGAAAGAATGGCCTGAAGATAACCGGCTACCGCAGAGGAGAATTCCGGTATTTCATCAAAATCGGCACCCCAGATGTTCCGGTCGGCCAGCAAGCGGCGCACGGTTTCGGCTACCTGCCGGGGGTTGTCCGGCCCGGTTTCCTGCCAGGCCTGCAACATCAGCTGCAGGGTATTCTGGTCATCCCGGAGCTGGTAGGCGCCTTTTTCCCGCCGGCCCACCAGATAACCATCCCTGATTTCCCGGCCCCGATACAGCGCCAGCAACCCGGCCAGGGCAAAAGTCAAGTGCGGCGGCAGCTGGCCAAACCGGTGGTAGTAGGCCTTGACCACCGGCCAGCAGCGGGTGATATACTTGCTGGTCGAGTTCAGGGCTATATCCAGCAGCCGGTGTTCGATATAGGGATTGGCAAAGCGCTCCAGAACGTTACGGGCAAAGCCAGCCTTTTCCTCCTCCGGCAGGTCCAGCACGGGCACAATTTCCTCAAAAATACCGCGGCGCATAAACTCGCCCAGCAGCGGATGCTCCACCGCTTCCCGCACCGTGTCCAGACCGCAGAGAAAGGCAATGGGCACGGTCATGGTGTGACTGCCGTTGAGGATGTATACCTTGCGGTTGCGATAAGGGGTAACGTCATTTACCCACCGCACATTCAAACCAATTTTGTGCAGGGGGAGCTCTTCAGCCAGATGTTCCGGCCCTTCAATAACCCATAAATGAAAAATCTCTCCCGTATTGAGCAGCCTGTCCTCATATCCCAACCATTGTTGTATTTCGGCCGCCTGCTCCGCCGGGTATCCGGTAACAATTCTGTCCACCAGCGTGTTCAAGAAATAATTGCAGTTTAACAGCCAGTCCCGGAATTCGCCCGGCAATGACCAGTGCTCCGTCAGGGCCAGCAAAACCTCTTTCAATCTGTCCCCATTGCGCTCGATCAGCTCGCAGGGAATAATGACCATACCCGCCGCGGCGCTGCCCTGAAAATGACTGTAGCGGTGGTAGAGGAAGTGCAGCAATTTGGCCGGAAAAGTTTGGGGACATACTGACGGCTGGTATTTTTCCGGCTCATATACTATGCCGGCCTCGGTAGTGTTGGAAATAACAAAACGCAAAGCCGGGTTTTCCGCGCAGGCCAGAAAAGCCGTCCAGTCCCGGTAGGGATTCAGGCCCCGACTGATCGAACTGATGATTTGTTTTTCTTCCACTATGCGGCCATCCTGCAGCCCGCGCAACAGCAGGGTATACAGGCCGTCCTGTTCATTGAGCACATCCACCAGACCATGAGCAATGGGCTGTACAACTACAACTTTACCCCCAAACAGTCCGGACTGGTTTAAACGATGCACCATCCAGTCCACAAAGGCCCGCATAAAGTTGCCTTCGCCAAACTGGATGATTTTTTCCGGATAGTCCTGCCATACCGGTACCTGCAAATCTGCGGGAAACTGGTGATCACCGCTCAGCAAAGCACCCTTAAGACGCATGATCCTCCTCCTTCTTAAAAAGAAAAATGTCTGGACGGGGTACCACTTTACAAGATACCTTAAACGTTTGCAAATTACAAACCGGCAGAACTCTTCTGTACTCAAAGTACCCGGGAATTATTTTAAATTTTTATCGGATTAAGGCTAATGCAAACCTTTTCAGGGATATTTTATTTATGTAAATATAAACGCAAATTTTAACTCAAAACCAGGCTACTTTCTCATATATACATGGCTCTTTTCAGTTAGAGAAAATTTTGTTAGTATACATGATAACGCCGTCCGGTGCTGTCAGAGGAAGGAGGAAAAATCGTGCCCGTACCCACTCTACCTGTGTTTACTGTGTTGCTGGTTGCAGCCATCTGGGGCTTTTCTTTTTTGTTTACCAAAGACGCTCTGGCCTATCTGCTGCCTTTTCAATTGCTGGGGCTGCGCTTTGCCCTGGCCACCCTGTGCCTGCTGGCGCTGGCTCTTACCGGAAAGGTCAAAATAATGCCCGAACCGCACAAGCTGCCCCGGCTGCTCCAGATTGCCATCTGGCAACCCGTGCTCTATTTCACCTGCGAAGTATACGGCATCAAACTCACCACCGCTTCCGAGTCGGCCATCATCATCGCCCTGGTACCGGTATCCATTACCGTACTGGCCATCATTTTGTTAAAAGAAAAGGTTACCGCCCGGCAGATATTGTGCATCGCCGTAGCGGTAACCGGAGTGATCTTGATGAGCGTCCATGGCACGCCTGCCGGCAGCCCCGGCAGTGGTTATCGCCTGCTGGGGGTGGCTTTCCTGCTCGGCGCAGTGCTGGCAGCCGGTTTTTACAACGTATTTTCCCGGCAGGCGGCGGCCAGTTCCTCTCCCCTGGAGATCACCTTTGTAATGATGGCGCTGGGCGCTGTGGTGTTCAACGCCCTGGGACTGGGGCAGGCCATCCTGCAGCACCGGCTGGACACCTATCTGACTGTATTAACCAACAGGTCGGTGCTGGTTGGGGTCCTGTATCTGGGCATTATTTCTTCCGTACTGGCCTTTTTTATGCTTAATTACTCCCTGTCCCACCTGCCGGCTTCCCGGGTAGCGGTTTATTTGAATTTGATCCCGCTGGTGGCTGTGGCAGCCGGTGTATTTTTCCTGCATGAACAACTTTCCCTGCGCCAGGCCGGGGGCGGAATGATGGTGCTGCTGGGGGTGTGGGGCACCACACACTGGCAGGCGGAAAAATTGGCGGCCCAGCAGTAAGACTATTTTTTCCAGAACAGAATTTCCGCCGGCTGACGGGGCGGCATGGGCCAGCTGCCGCGCGGGTATCCCAGGGCCAGGGGAGCAATCAGTTTGTAATAATCGGGCACATCCAGAGCCTGTTTGAATTCGGGCTTGTTGCCAAACTCCACAAAAAAGCCAATCCAGCAGCTACCCAGACCCAGGCTGTGCGCCGCCAGCATGATGTTCTGGGCCGCCATGCTGCAGTCGTTGATATAGGTCATGGATTTTCTGCTATCGGCCCAGAGGAGCAGCAAAGCCGGCGCGTGATAAAATATGTGAAATCCCTGGTTTTCCAGGACCGCCTTGTACTGCTGCAAGTAGGGACGCTCGGCCACTTTGGTCAGAAGAAAGGCTTTGGCTTCATCCGACCATTTTTGCAGCAGCTGCTGATCTTGAACCACAGCAAAACGCCAGGGCTGCAGATTGGAACCACTGGGAGCATAAGTGGCATATTCCAGCAGCTGCCGAATGGTTTCTTCGGTTACCGGTTGCTCCAGGTAGGCCCGGACACTGCGGCGGTCTTTGAGCGCTGTTAATAAATCCATAACAACACCTTCCTCTTAGATTATGTTTCCTGCTGTATATTATTTTCGCCAATTTTCCGCCAATACCTTTCTGCTGGGATCATGTGGCAGTGCAGGTTGTTGCGCACAGGATATAGCTTTCGGGATCGACAACCGGTATAATATTTTTCCTGAATCCGTGAAATAAATTTTTAAAAACCCTTGATATTCTGCGATATT